>NZ_JALLAL010000062.1:0-14481 GCF_023062615.1 Brachybacterium sp. Marseille-Q7125
GAGTAGGGGCGGCGGCGTCAGAGGGGAATAGGAGACGGCCTCCGGTCCTGCACGGGCAACTCGAGGGGTTCCAGCGGGAGCTTCGAGAGCAGCGCCACGCCGTATTCGCGGGGCTCTGCCCGCCCGCTCGGCGCGGGCAGCGTGATCGCGGGCGCATACAGGGCGTCCATGCTGAGCCCTTCCGCGAGGCGCCCCGGCTGATCCTCGTAGCCGGAGCGTTCCCCGAACCGGCGGTCGACCTCCTGCAGGGCGACCACATCGGCCTCGGTGCCGCGGATCACCTCGAGCGTGCGCGAGAGATCCAGTCGGTTGACGGCGGAGGCTCCATGGCGGATGTTGAAGCTCACCACCCGGAGCCTGCTGCTCATTGCAGGCAGCCCGGCCCCAGCAGCGCCTTCAGCGAGGCATACAGCGCCGCCGACGGGGTGACCGACAGGCGCTTGTCCAGCTGCATGAGGGTGGCTCGCCCGGGCTCCTGCAGGCGCAGCCGCACTTCGGAGGAACCGGGGTTGTCCTCGAGCACGCCGCGCAGCTCCTCGGCCACACGCTGGGTGGCGCGCGCCGCGGGCAGCGCGATGACGACCGGCCCGCCGACGCCGCCGCCGGTCTCCGGGATCGTCATCTCCATCACGCGCAGCTCCGGCATGCCCTTGGAGGTGTCCACCCGGCCCTTCATGGAGACGATGAGGTCCTCAGCGAGCTCGGTCGCGACGGTCTGATAGGTGGAGGGGAACAGCAGGCAGTCGATCGACCCCTCGAGGTCCTCGACGGTGGCGATCGCCCACATGTCGCCCTTCTTCGTGGTCTTGCGGGCCAGCTGCGTGATGAGCCCCGCGATCGTGACCATCTGTCCATCCTGCACGGCGCCATCATCGGCGAGCGCGGAGATGCTCGTGGTGGAGTTCTGGGCGATGACATGCTCGAGCCCATACAGCGGGTGGTCGGAGACGTACAGGCCCAGCATGTTCCGCTCGAAGGCGAGCTTCTCCTTGCGGTCCCATTCCGGCAGGTCCGGGATGGTGATGGTCGCGGCGGACCCGGAGGCCATCGCCTCGCCATCCTCCCCGGCCGCGCCGCCCAGCATGTCGGCGAACAGGTCGTACTGGCCCTGGGCCTCCTTGCGCTTGATGTCCACCACCGCGTCGACCGCATCCTCGTGGACGAGCACGAGGGAGCGACGGTTCGCGCCCAGGGTGTCGAAGGCCCCGCCCTTGATGAGCGATTCGATGGTGCGCTTGTTGCACACGGACAGCGGCACCTTGTCCAGGAAGTCGGTGAAGGAGGTGAAGGCACCCTTCTCCTCGCGGGCGGCGATGATCTCCTCGACCACGTGGGCGCCGACGTTGCGGATCGCCGAGAGGCCGAAGCGGATGTCATCCCCCACGGCGGAGAAGTACAGGCCCGATTCGTTGACGTCCGGAGGCAGCACGGTGATGCCGCGGTGGCGGCAGTCCCCCAGGTACAGGCCCAGGCGGTCGCGGTTCTCCTGGGTGGAGGTCAGCAGCGCCGCCATGTATTCCGTCGGATAGTTCGCCTTGAGGTAGGCGGTCCAGTAGGACACCACCCCGTAGGCGGCCGAATGCGATTTGTTGAAGGCGTAGTCGGCGAACGGCAGCAGGGTCTCCCACAGGGCCTGCACGGCGGCGTCGGAGAATCCGTTCTCCTTCATCCCCGCTTCGAAGGAGACGTACTGCTTGTCCAGCTCCGCCTTCTTCTTCTTACCCATCGCGCGGCGGAGGATGTCCGCCTGGCCCAGCGAGTAGCCGGCCACCTTCTGGGCGGTCTGCATGACCTGCTCCTGGTAGACCAGCACACCGTAGGTCTCCCCCAGGATCTCTGCGAGCGGCTCCTCGAGCTCGGGGTGGATCGGGGTGATCTCCTGCAGCCCGTTCTTGCGCAGCGCGTAGTTGGTGTGGGAGTTCATGCCCATCGGCCCGGGCCGGTAGAGCGCGGAAACCGCGGTGATGTCACCGAACCAGTCCGGTTTCATCTGCCGCAGCAGTGTGCGCATGCCGGAGCCATCCAGCTGGAACACGCCGAGCGTGTCGCCCTTCTGCAGCAGCTGGTAGGTGGCCGGGTCATCGAACGGCAGGGTCTCGAGGTCCGGGGCCTGTTTGCCGTTGCGTTCGATGTTCTCCACCGCATCGGAGAGCACGGTGAGGTTCCGCAGCCCCAGGAAGTCCATCTTGAGCAGGCCCAGGGTCTCGCACGTGGGGTACTCGAACTGGGTGATGATCTGCCCGTCGGAGGGGCGGCGCATCATCGGGATGATGTCGGTCAGGGGGTGGCTGGACATGATGACCGCGCAGGCGTGCACGCCCCAGCCGCGGGTGAGGCCCTCTACGCCCTTGGCAATCTCCACGACCTTCTGCACATCGGGGTCCTCATCGTGGAGCCGACGGAACTCCCCGGCCTCCGCGTACCGCTTGTGCTCGGGGTCGAAGATACCCGCGAGCGGGATGTCCTTGCCCATCACCGCCGGCGGCAGCGCCTTGGTGATCCGGTCGCCCATCGCGAAGGGGTAGTCCAGCACCCGCGCGGCATCCTTGAGGGAGTTCTTCGTCTTCATGACGCCGTAGGTGACGACCTGGCTGATGCGGTCATCGCCGTACTTCTGCTCCACGTACTCGATGACCTCGCCGCGGCGACGGTCGTCGAAGTCGACGTCGAAGTCCGGCATGGAGACGCGGTCAGGGTTCAGGAAGCGCTCGAACAGCAGGCCGTGCTCGAGGGGATCCAGGTCCGTGATCCGCATGGCGTAGGCGACCATCGACCCGGCGCCGGAGCCGCGCCCGGGACCGACGCGAATGCCCTGTTCCTTGGCCCATTTGATGTAGTCGGAGACCACCAGGAAGTAGCCGGGGAAGCCCATCTGGAGGATGACGCCCACCTCGTAGTCGGCACGCTTCTGGACCTCATCGGGGATGCCGGCCGGGTAGCGGTACTCCAGGCCGCGCTGCACCTCCTTGACGAACCAGGACTCCTCGTCCTCACCGGAGGGGGTGGGGAAGGTGGGCATGTAGTTCGCGCCCTCGGCGGTGGTGGCGAAGGCGACGTCGCACATCTCGGCGATCCGCAGGGTGTTGTCGCAGGCCTCGGGCAGTTCGCGGAACAGCTCGCGCATCTCGCGGGCGGACTTCAGGTAGTAGCCGGAGCCGTCGAACTTGAAACGGTCCGGGTCTGCCAGGCGCGACCCGGAGTTGATGCACAGCAGCACATCCTGGATCGTGGCGTCGGCTTCGGTGACGTAGTGCAGGTCGTTCGTGGCGACCAGCGGGGCGCCGATCAGCTTGCCCACCTCGAGCAGGTCCTTGGTGACGCGCTGCTCGATGGAGAGCCCGTGGTCCATGAGCTCGATGAAGTAGTTGTCCTTGCCGAACATGTCCTGGAACTCGCCGGCGGCCTTCACGGCCTCATCGAACTGGCCCAGGCGCAAGCGGGTCTGGATCTCCCCCGACGGACAGCCGGAGGTCGCGATGAGGCCCGGGGCGTACTTGGCGAGGATCTCTCGGTCCATGCGCGGCCACTTGCCCATCTGCCCATCGAGCGAGGCCGCGGAGGCCAGGCGGAACAGATTGTGCATGCCCTCCGTGGACTGCGAGAGCAGGGTGAGGTGGGTGTAGGCGCCGCGGGCGGAGACGTCATCCCCGGCGGCCTGCTGTTCCTTGGTGCCCCACTGGACGCGGGTGCGGTCGTGTCGGCTGGTGCCGGGGGTCACGTACGCCTCCACGCCGATGATCGGCTTGATCCCGGCGTCGGTCGCAGCCTTGTAGAACTCGTAGGCGCCGAACAGGTAGCCGTGGTCGGTGATCGCCACCGCCGGCTGCCCCTGGTTCACGGTCTCCGCAACGAGCTTGTCGATCTTCGCGGCGCCATCCAGGAGGGAGTAGTCCGTGTGGACGTGGAGGTGGACGAAGTCATCGGATCCCGCAGCAGCCATGCGGTCCAGGGTAGCCGCGGGGGGCGACGGATGAGAGGGCCGGGCAGGTCGCAGAAGTCACCCCGGCGGGTCGACGGCGGGGCGCATCGGGTGCAGGTGAAGAATCGCCGAATCACTGAGCACCATCGGGGCGATCAGCTGGCTCATCGGCTCTCTCTGCGGCCAGCAGATGCGGGAGGCCGGCAAGATCCGAGAAGCGGGCAGCGAGCTTCATCGTCAGCGGGTCCTCCGGGCCTCCGTGCCGACGCTCGAGCGCGGTGATCTCCGATATCGCGTCAGCGCACATCGGCTCACCCGCGCTCGCAGCACCCAGAAGCAAGCAGCAGAAGCTCAGGTAGTAATACTCCTCAGGCACCTCCTGCGCATCTTCTCGCAGTGCCGCAGATTCACGCACCTTACGGGCAGCAAGAAGAATCGCTGGCGCCGCTGAGACGGGGAGCGGCGTGACTCTGGGCGTCAGCAGACGGAGAACCTGCAGCATCCAATAACCATTGATCGGAGATGGAAGCTTATCGCCGTCTCCGCCCACATAATGCTCGACCTCCGCATTGAGAAACCGTCCCACCTGCTCTCCCGAAGCTCGCTCGAGAAGCATACCGGTGAGCACCTCCGGTAGGATCTCCACCCCGACGTCGTCGAGGTCTTCACGGATCCAATGCAGCGGCTCGCGGCCCTCGGCGTCCCGACGCACCGCGAGTTCGACGTATTCCACAAGCGTCGACTCGAGCGTCGCTCGAGCCTCAGCCTCAGCAGCCAGTGAGGCGAGAAGCTGATTCGGATCGTCGTCATCGGCGACAAGGCAGGCGACAAGCACCGCCGCGCCATGAACACACAGATGCTGTGAGGCGGCGAGCGGATCGCTGTACCGAGCTCCGCAGGTGCAATGGAGCGTCACCGGCCACGACAGCGAGATCCTGGCAACGTGCGGTGGCGCCGTGGAGACGATCCCCTCCGCGAAGTTGGAGCTATTGTCCATCAGGTAGTCCACGTTCGAGGCAAGACGCACAGCCTCCGGAAGGACGTGGAGCCCGGCGAGTCTCGTGAGGTCGCTGAGGCGGATCTCTCTGCTCATGGCAGAAGCATCGCGGACGGGTGTGACAGTGCAAGAGCCGGAGCGATCCGTTGTGTTTGTCGGAGCCCGCTCGTACGCTTCTACCCATCTCAGACCGGCGCGTCAGCGAGGAGAAGCCGCCATGACCGACATGAACCTGCCGCGGATCCTGCAGGACGATAAGTCCACGCATCAGGAGGCGGTGGACCGCCTCAGGGACTACTGCTTCTCGACCCGCCTCCTCCCCGCGAAAAGCGGCGCACACGCAAACCCGCTGACATTGCCGTACTTCACGGGATCTCGCTTCGAAAGCTTCGGTCAGCAGCCGGGGACCGAGAACGAGATCACGGCATCAGATCTTCTGTCACTCTCCCTGCTGTCTGTACCCATCAAGGCGGACGCGACGCTCATCATCATCGAGGAGCGCAGAAGCCGCATCACAGAGCTCTTGCAGGAGCTGCCGACGGACAAGGACCTCGGCGAACTGGATGAAGAGACGTTCTGCTCGATGCTCGGTGCAGAACGGACGGCGGGATCGGCCAGTCCTGGCCAGGAGCTCTGGGATCTCCTGCGTGGCAATGGGCTCGACGGGAGGATCGGCATGGGACCGGTGCGGGTGAGCAAGCTACTCGCGCGCAAACGGCCGCGGCTCATGCCGATCTACGACACGCAGGTCGCGACGGCCTTCGATCTCCGGGACTCACGCGGATACTGGAAAGAGTTCCACAGCATCATGCGACCCGAGGTCGGGCTCGCCGATCGCCTCAGCCGCATCCGCACTGAAGCAGGGGTTGTCGAGTCGGACATGTCCCTCCTCCGCGTGATGGACATCCTCGTCTGGCATGCGCAGAAGTACACGGACGAGACGTGGCGGGATCGCGTGCTCTCCACGCCGTGAGTTGGCGACACGCGCCAGTCCCTCACCCCAGCAGGAACTCCGCCACGCGCGTGATGTAGCCGGGCCGGTCCGCGAAGTAGGAGCCGCAATGGCCTGCACCCTCGGTGAGCTGGAGCGTCGTCCCCTCCCCCGCGGCGGCGGCGAGCTCGTGGGCATGTGCGACGGGAACAACCTCGTCGGCCGTGGAATGGAACAGGAGGACCGGGCGCGGAGCGATGCCTCTGATCGCCTCCGTCGGCCGCACCTGCGCAAAACCGTAGCCATACACGGCGCGGGTCGCGGCATCGACCAGACTCGCCGCCGCGCCGGGCAGGCGCATCGCCGCAGCGGCCGCAGCGATCACCCCGTGCATGTGGGCGAAGGCGGAGTCCGCGACCACGCGTTCGATGCCGTCGTCCTCAGCCGCGACCAGCAGCGAGACCGCCGCGCCCATCGAGAAGCCCACAAGCGAGATGCGCGCCCCCGGCACCCGGTCTCGTACCCAGGCGATCGCGGCGCGCAGGTCCTGCTGCTCGTGGAAGCCGAGTGACTGCTTCCCGTCGCCGGACTCGCCGTTGCCGCGGAAGTCGTACAGCAGCACGCTTATCCCGGCTCGTCGCAGCCCCGTGCCGATGCCCAGCAGCTGCGACTTGTCGCCACGAAACCCGTGGGAGGCGATCACCACGTCCGTACTGCCGGGCGCCTCCATCCACCAGCCGCGTAGCTGTGCCCCATCGGCCGCGGTGAACTCCACGTCCTCGAATGCGGTCTGCAGTTCGAAGGGCGTGAAGGTGTACAGCAGCTCGGGACGATGGGGGCCGTTGATCATGCGCGCACCCACCAGCCCACCCGCGACGCTGAGGACAGCGGCACCGGCGGCGGTGGTACCGAGGACGGATGCGAGCCGAGAGCTGGACCAGCGAGGCCTGATGCCCGCCGCGTCACGTGATTGCTGTGCGTTCATGCGTCGGGCCCGTCCTGTTCCGCGTCGCGCTCGCGCCGCATGTCTGCCACCAGGGCGTTCATGTAGTCGTGGACGTCCTCGTAGCTGAGCGCCTGCTCGTCGCGGCGCGGTGGGATGCCTCCCTCGAAGGCACCGCCGTGCCAGGCCATCGAGTCATCCGGCAAGCTCGGGTCATCATCGCGCCACAGGTCCAGCGGGATGTGGTGCGTGGCGAGGTCACGGGCGATGACATCGGCCCCGGCTGCATCACCGGCCCTTTGCAGCACGTCCACGAGCAGGGACTGCGCCGCCCAGGCCATCGCATCGAGCTCCCGGTCCGCGCCCGGTGTGATCGACTCCTGCACCAGCGCGATGAAGCTCGCCGCGAGATCCTCCGTGCCGTCCTCGTGATGGTCCTTCGCGACCCTAAGGGCGACCTGCGGCACGAGCTCTCGCACCTCCCACAGCACTGCGGCGCCCACCAGGGCCATGCCGACGCCGGTCGGGAAATCCGGGTCGAGCGCGATCGCGGAGGTGGGGGCACGGCCCGCCCGACGGGCGTCATCGGCGGCGAGAAACGCCTCCACAGCATTGGCGATCGCGGCGCGCGCCCGCTCGGGGTCCCGCAGCGTGACCTCCGCTTCACCGCGCGGCAGGCCCAGCCGACGGGCCACGCGCTGGAACGGGAAATCCGGCCGGTCCAGGCTCGAGGCGCGGGCACGGTCGAGGGCGGAGTGCTCGTCCGGAGCGGCGCGGTCGGCAGGGCGGGTATCCTCGCTCATCGCTCCACCGTACCCGGGCCAGGTAGCGCGCTCGCGCGCCCGTTCACGGCACCCGCTCACGGCACGGCCGAGTCACTAGCGTGCCGCCACGCCGCCGCTGGTCGACTCGCCGCCACGCCGTCGGCGGCCACCACGCCGACACGCCAACGCAGGCCGCCGAGTGCACCGATCTGAGGCAGATCGGGCACGAATCGGTGCACTCGCGCGTGGGAGATGGCGTGTCGAGCGCAGGAAGGGGGTTCAGACAGGCGGGGAGCACCAGCAGGAAGCGGGTCAGTGCCCAGGCCAGCGGGTCAGTGCCCAGGCCAGCGGGTCAGTGCCCAGGCCAGCGGGTCAGTGCTCAGGCCAGCGGGCCGATGGGTACAGTGCCCCGGACGGCGCGCCGAGCAGGCGCTGAGGCTCAGTGCCCTCGCAGGCGATCCAGGGCCTGCTGCAGGTCTTCCGGGTAGCGGGAGGTGAAGGTGACCTCCTGGCCGCTGGCCGGGTGGATGAAGCTCAGCTCCATCGCGTGCAGCCACTGGCGTTCGAGCCCCAGGCGCGTGGCGAGCGTGGGGTCCGCGCCGTACAGCGGATCCCCCACCAGGGGGTGGTGCAGCGCGGAGAAGTGCACGCGGATCTGGTGGGTGCGGCCGGTCTCGAGCTCGATGCGCAGCAGCGTCGTGCCCGGCAGCTCCTCGAGCGTCGAATAGTGCGTGATCGAGGGCTTCCCGCCGCGCGCCACCGCGAACTTGTAGTCATGGTTCGGGGACCGGCCGATGGGCGCATCGATCGTGCCCTCGGGCTGATCCGGGGCACCCTGGCAGATGGCGTGGTACACCTTGCCGACCTCGCGGGCGCGGAAGGCATCCTTGAGCGTGGTGTATCCGCGTTCGGTGCGGGCGACCACCATGAGCCCGCTCGTGCCCACGTCGAGGCGGGAGACGATGCCCTGCCGTTCCGGGTCGCCGCTGGTGCGGATCGTGACCCCGGCCGCGGCCAGATGCCCCAGCACCGTGGGCCCGGACCAGCCGGCGCTGGGATGCGCAGCAACCCCGACGGGCTTGTCCACCACGACGATGTCCTCGTCCTGGTGGACGAGGCTCATGCCAGGGGCGATCTGCGGACGCACCTGCACCGCAGGCTTCTCCTCGGGCAGCTCGACGTAGAGCATCGCCCCGGGTTCGAGCCGCTGCGACCGGGTGGCGACCACGGCGCCGTTGATCTCCACGAGCCCCGCGGTGACGAGATCCGCAGCCCGCGTCCGGGAGAGTCCCAGCATGCGCGAAAGGCCGACATCCACCCGCTCTCCGGCCAGGCCGTCCGGGATCATGAGGGTGCGCGAGCTGCTCACGATTCCCCCTCGCGGCGCGCCGACGTGGGCTCCGCATCCACCGGGCCCGCGTCACGCAGCGTCCGGTCCGCGCGCTCCTCCCCCTCGTCGCGCGGGGCATCCTGCTCCTGCGCGGCTTCGTCGGACCGACGTGCCTCACGCTCGGCGGGCTCCTCGGCCTCGGCACGCGCCGGGTCGGCGGCCACGCCGAACAGGCCCAGCGCCACCACGAGGATCGCGCCGCCCACTACGGCCATGTCCGCCACGTTGAACACCGGCCAGTTCGGCAGTTCGAGGAAGTCCACGACGGCGCCGCGGAACGGCCCGGGCTCGCGCAGCAGACGGTCATAGATGTTGCCGAGTGCCCCGCCCAGGATCAGCCCGAGCGCCGCCGTGTACCACAGCGAGCGCACCGAGGTGACGGCAAAGATGATCACGCCCAGGACGATGAGGATCTGCAGGATCGTCACCACCGGGGTGATCTCCGCGCCCATTCCCCAGGCTGCCCCCGTGTTGTACAGCAGGGTCAGCTGCAGCAGCTCGCCGATCAGCGGCTGCGGCTCCAGCAGCGGCAGGTTCGCCTCCGCCCAGTTCTTGCTGATCTGGTCGATCACCGCGAGGACCGCGCCGATCAGCCCCATCAGCATGAGCACTCGGGCACGGCTCAGACGGCGACGAGCGCCGGACCCCTGGGGCCCGACGCTCGCCGCGGTGGAGCGATGGGAACTCACAGGCCGAAGTTCGCCTGCTTGTCCTGCGTCTCGCTGGTGTCGAGATCGCGCAGCTGGTTCTCCAGGTAGTTGCGCAGACGGTTGCGGTAGTCGCGCTCGAAGTTGCGCAGGCCCTCGATGGTCTTGTCGAGCTCGGCCTTGCGGCTCTCGAGGTCGGCGAGGGTGGTGCGGGACTTCTCCTCGGCCTCGCCGACGATGCGGCGGTGCTCCTCATTGGCCTCGGCGATGAGTCGATCGCGCTCTTCCTCACCGTTCTGCACGTACTCATCGTGCAGGCGGTTCGCCAGGGCGATGATGCCCGCGGCGTCGGTGGGGCGATCAGCGCCGGCGGCGGGAACCTCGGTGACCGGGGCGGGCTGCTCGTCGGCGACCGGCTCCACGGCGGCGGTGTCCTCCTCCGCCGGGGCAGGCTGGTCCTGCGAGGCATCGGCAGGAGCGGCGAACTCGTCCTCGTGCACGTCCTGGCTGCCATCGGCCGCGGCCGCAGCGCCGGACTCGAGCTCGGCGATGCGGTTGTGCGCCTCCTCGAGCTCCTTCTTCAGGCGCTCGTTCTCCGCGATCAGCTCCTTCAGACGAGGCTCGACATCGTTGTCGAGGAAGTTGTCTACCTCGTCCATGTCGTAGCCCTCGGAGAAGCGGACCGGGGTGAACCGCTGATTCTGCAGGTCTTCAGGCATCAGAGCCATGGGTCACCTTTTCATCGTTCTCAGTCATGGATGCGCTGATGCGCGCAGTGCGTTCAGCCTAACCGATCACGGCCCCTCGGCGAATCCAGGCAGGTCCCGACGCTGCCGAGAGCCCGGCCTTTCTCAGTTCACAGCGCGAGCGGCGCGAGGATGCGCAGCAGGATCCAGCCCACCAGCAACAGGAGCATGAGGCTGAGGTCCAGGGCCACGGCGCCGATGCGCAGCGGTGGGATCAGACGGCGCAGGAACTTCACCGGTGGGTCCGTCAGCGTGTAGACCACTTCGAACAGCACCAGCACCATTCCGCGGGGCCGGAAGTCGCGCGAGTACCCCCGGATCCACTCGAGCACCAGGCGCGCCAGCAGCAGGAGCAGATACAGCAGCAGCGCGATATACGCCACCCCTGCCAGCAGCTGCACGGCGGCCGCTCAGCTCTGGTTGTAGAAGCTGTCCTCGTCGGCGGAGGTGTCTCCGTCGACCTGGACGAACTCCGGGGAGAGCAGGAACACCTTGGAGGTGACGCGCTCGATCGTGCCGCGCAGACCGAAGACCAGGCCGGCGGAGAAGTCCACCATGCGCTTAGCGTCGCCGTCCTGCATGTCCGAGAGGTTCATGATCACCGGCACACCGTCGCGGAAGGACTCGCCGATGGCCTTCGCGTCGTTGTAGGAGCGCGGGTGGATGGTCGTGATGCGGTGCATCGACTCCTCCGCGGCCGGGGACATGGTCACCACATTGTGATTGTGGTGCTGACGGATCGGGGTCACCTGGGCCTCCCGTTCTCCTGCGGGCTCGGGACCGCGCTCGGTGCGGCGGGACGGGTAGGTCTCCTCCGGCCCGTCCTCGTAGTACTCGTCGTCGACCTCATTGGCGAGGCCGAGTGCGACCATGGCGTTGCGCCAGCTTCCCATCGCAGTTCTCCCAGTTGTTGTTCGCGCTGACCTGGGCTCCGGGGAAGCACGGGGAGTGCGTGGGAGCCCTTGTGCTGCAAGCTACCGCAGCCTGTTCCCAGCGCCGGGGAGGTGCCCGGCGTGTCGTGGGTGTGTCGGGCGTGGCACGGCCGACGAGCGCTCAGGCCCGATGGATCACTCCGGCGAAGCGCCCCGTGCGCGAGCTGCGGCGGTAGGAGTAGAAGCGCTCGTCCTCGAGGGTGCAGGGCGCAGCCGCGTCGATCCCCTCACCAGGCACGCCGGCACTGACAAGGGCCTGCACCGCACCGGCCCGCAGATCCAGGGCCGGGGTGCCCCAGGAGGTGGTGGCGGCCGTGGCACCAAGCCGCCCCGCGGCGTCCTCGCGCATCGCCGCAGGCACTTCGTAGCAGTGCCCGCAGATGGAGGGGCCGATGGTGACCTCAAGGTCCGCGGGCTGCGCGCCGAGCTCCCCCATGGCATGGACGGTCTGCTGCAGGATGCCGTCCAGCAGGCCGCGCCGACCCGCATGCGCTGCGGCGATGACGCCGGAGATCGGATCGGACAGCAGCACGGGCAGGCAGTCGGCGACCATGATCGCGAGCGCCACATCCGTCCGATCGGTCACCAGAGCATCGGCGGTGCGCAAAGGTACATCGCCGGTGACCGGCAGGGTGTGCACGTCGGCAGAGTGGACCTGCTCCACGAACACCAGCGGCAGCCCGACGTGCGCGGCCAGCAGCTCGCGGTTGCGCGCCACCGCGGCGGGCTCATCGCCGACGTGGCGGGCGAGGTTCAGCCCCGCGTGCTCCCCCGTGCTGACACCTCCGCGCACGGTGGTGAACAGGGCACGGGCCCCGCGATGCCGCGAGGCCCGTGCCAGGTCAAGACCAGGGGTCACTTGAGGAACGAGGGCAGATCCAGGTCGTCGTCATCCTGCGGGGGCTCCTCGATGTGCGGGGGCCGCTGCGGGGAGTGCTGCTCCGGGGCGCGCGGAGCCGGCTGCGGGGAGTAGCCGCCGCTCTGCGGGGCGTCCTCGGCATCGGCCGCATCGAGCACCTCGGTCTCGGGCTCCGGGGCGCTGGGCCGGGACGGCGAGAAAGTCTGCTGCGGCTGGCCCCAGGCACCGGCGGCGGCCGCCGGGCGCGGCGCCTCGGAGCGCTGCTCGGAACCACGCTGCGGCTCCGGCCGCGGCGGCACGGCGGGACGCTGTCCGGCTCCGCTCTGGTCGCCGCGCGGAGCGGGGCGCTGCTGCGGGGCCACGTCGGGGCGCGGGGCGGGGTTGCCGCCTTCGAAGCCGGCGGCGATGACGGTCACGCGCACCTCGTCGCCCAGGGCGTCGTCGATCACGGAGCCGAAGATGATGTTCGCATCGGGGTGCGCGGCCTCCTGCACCAGGCGGGCGGCTTCGGAGACCTCGTACAGGCCCAGGTCGCTGCCGCCCTGGATGGACAGCAGCACGCCGTAGGCGCCGTCGATCGAGGCCTCGAGCAGGGGGCTGGAGACGGCGAGCTCGGCGGCCTGCAGGGCCCGGTCATCGCCGCGGGCGGAGCCGATGCCCATCAGGGCGCTGCCGGCTCCCTGCATCACGGACTTCACATCCGCGAAGTCGAGGTTGATCAGGCCCGGAGTGGTGATGAGGTCGGTGATGCCCTGCACGCCGGACAGCAGGACCTGGTCGGCGGACTTGAAGGCGTCGAGCATCGAGACCTGCTTGTCCGCGATGGACAGCAGACGGTCGTTGGGGATGACGATGAGGGTGTCCACCTCGGCCTGCAGGGCGGCGATGCCGGACTCGGCCTGGGTGGAGCGGCGCCGTCCCTCGAAGGTGAAGGGGCGGGTGACCACACCGATGGTCAGCGCGCCGAGGCTGCGGGCGATCTTGGCGACCACGGGGGCGCCGCCGGTGCCGGTGCCGCCGCCCTCACCGGCGGTGACGAAGACCATGTCGGCCCCGCGCAGGACCTCCTCGATCTCCTCGGCATGGTCCTCGGCGGCCTTCTTGCCCACCTCGGGGTCTGCGCCGGCGCCGAGCCCGCGGGTGATCTCCTTGCCGACGTCGAGCTTGACGTCGGCGTCGGACATCAGGAGGGCCTGGGCGTCGGTGTTGATCGCGATGAACTCGACGCCCTTGAGGCCGGACTCGATCATGCGGTTGACGGCGTTGACGCCGCCGCCGCCGACGCCGACGACCTTGATGACTGCGAGGGAGATCTGGGTTCCGGCCACGTTTGGTCCTTGCTCTTGTCGTTCCTGGTGGAGAGGGCCCGCGGGCCGCCTGGTCTCGATCCTCCGAAACCCTCGACCTCGAGTTGAGGTTCAGACTTCGGGGCTCCTCTCCTTTCCCTCGACGCTAGGGACCGGTGCGACCTGGCGCAAACACCACGGGTGCGTGTCGCCGAGCAGAGCACCTCCGGGGCAGCGTTCAGCGGGTGACGGGCGCAACCGGGGAAGAGACGTCGATGACGCTGCCGGGCTCACCCAGCAGCGCCTGGACCACCTCGGCCTTGAGCGCGGCGTCCTCCGCATCGCCCCACACCACGGTCTTGGTGCCGCCGTCCTCGAGCTGGAGGGTGAGGGTCACATCGGCGTCGGAGGAGGCGGTGATCTCGGTGGTCGCGCCGCGCAGCGTATCAGGCAGGGTCTCCAGCACCGCGATCATCGCGGCGGCGGCGCCCTCGGGATCGGCCGACGGGGTGGTGATGGCCAGCGGCATGAGCGATGCGCCGTCCGCCGCGGCCTCGGGCAGCTCCTCCCCCGTGCTGTCCAGGATGGCGGTGGTGCCGTTCGAGCGCTTCAGCTGTGCGACCGGGGTGCCTTCGGTGACGGTGACGACCACCCCGTCGGGCCAGGAGCGCTCCACTTCGGCGGTGCTCACCCCGGGGACCGCTTCGACATCGGCGCGGATCTGGTGTGCGGGCAGCAGCAGCAGGGGGCCGTGGGCCTGCTGCGCGGCGGCCTGCTCCACGGCGGCGGGGTCGACGTAGCCGGTGCCCTGCACGTCGATGCGCGCGATCTGCAGGGCGGGGAGGAACACGGCGGCGGCGAGCGCCGCGCCGAGCACCAGCGCCAGGCCAGCGAGCGAGGCGATCATCTGGCGCCGACGGCGCCGCCAGGGCCGCCCGGGCTGCCCCTTATCTCCACCTGACGCTGCCGACGGTACCCCCTTTGTGGGGCTCTGGTGTGGCCGTGTCCTCGAAAAAAAACAGTCTGTGGCGTCGTTGGTACGGGGGGGCGTCAGCGCTCACATAGTT
>NZ_JALLAL010000063.1:0-14223 GCF_023062615.1 Brachybacterium sp. Marseille-Q7125
CCCCCCGCGCCCGCCGCCCCCGCGCCCGCGCCGACGGATGCTGCGCCCGAGACCGCCCCGGAGGCTGACCGCCCGCTGCCGTCGAGCACGAGCGTGTACGTGCGGCGCGGCCGCACTCCCACCCTCGGCTTCTGGGTGGCGCTGTGCCTGGCCGTCCCTGCCCTGCTGGCCCTGTTCAGCGCCCCCTTCTTCGACTTCTCTGACCTCGGGCAGGTGCTGAATTTCATGCTCATGGCCGCGGTGTTCGTGGGCATGCCGCTCGCGGGCATCGCCGCCGCGATCGACGCCTGGAAGCATCGGCCCCCGAAAGACCGGGACCGCTGATCAGCGGCGATCTGTCCGCCCGGTAGCGAACCCGTCGGCCCCGTGGCGCTGTGGCATCATGGTCCGGTGGCACGCGGCGACGGACGACTCTCCCATGACCTGCTCCCCGGCGAGAAGGGCCCGCAGGACGCCTGCGGTGTCTTCGGCGTCTTCGCCCCCGGCGAGGACGTCGCGAAACTGACCTACTTCGGGCTGTACGCCCTGCAGCACCGCGGCCAGGAATCCGCGGGTATCGCCACCTCCGATGGCTCCCAGATCCTCGTCTACAAGGACATGGGTCTGGTCTCCCAGGTGTTCGACGAAGCCTCGCTCGGCACCCTGCAGGGCCATATCGCCATCGGCCATACCCGCTACTCCACCACCGGCGCCTCCGAATGGGCCAACGCCCAGCCCACCCTGGGGCCCCGCCCCGACGGCACCGTGGCCCTCGCCCACAATGGCAACCTCGTGAACACCGAGCAGCTGCTGGCCCTGCTCGATGAGCGCGGCGAACGCTCCCGCACCGGCGAGCTCGCGCGCGGCAATACCACCGACACCGCCCTGGTCACCTCGCTGCTGAACACCGAGGGACCGCTCGAAGATGCGCTGCGGGAGGTGATGCCGCGTCTGCGCGGCGCCTACTGCTTCACCCTCATGGACGAGACCACCCTGTACGCGGCCCGCGATCCGCAGGGCATCCGCCCGCTGGTGCTGGGCCGGCTCGAACGCGGCTGGGTGGTGGCCTCCGAGACCGCGGCCCTGGACATCTGCGGCGCGAGCTTCGTGCGCGAGGTCGCCCCCGGCGAGATGATCGTCATCGACGAGCGGGGGCTGCGCTGCGAGCAGGTGCTCGAACCGCGCCCGCGCGGCTGCGTGTTCGAGTACGTGTACCTCGCCCGCCCCGACACCCGCATCGCCGGGCGGAGCGTCCACGAATCCCGCACCGCCATGGGCCGCCAGCTGGCCCGCGAGCATCCCGTCGACGCGGATCTCGTGATCCCCACCCCGGACTCCGGCACCCCCGCCGCGATCGGCTACGCCCTCGAATCCGGCATCCCCTACGGCTCCGGAATGGTCAAGAACGCCTACGTGGGCCGCACTTTCATCCAGCCATCCCAGACCATCCGCCAGCTCGGCATCCGCCTCAAGCTCAACCCGCTGCGCGAAGTCATCGAGGGCAAGCGCCTGGTAGTCATCGACGACTCGATCGTGCGCGGCAACACCCAGCGTGCCGTGGTGCGGATGCTGCGCGAGGCCGGTGCCGCCGAGGTGCATGTGCGCATCTCCTCCCCGCCGGTGCGCTGGCCCTGCTTCTACGGCATCGACTTCGCCTCCCGCGCCGAGCTGATCGGCAACGGCCTGGGGATCGAGGAGATCGCCCGCTCGATCGGCGCGGACTCGCTCGGCTACATCTCCACCGCCGGCATGATCGCTGCGACCGAGCAGGACGAGAGCTCACTGTGCACCGCCTGCTTCACCGGCACCTACCCGGTAGCGCTGCCGGAGGACGTCGCCCGCGCCCAGGGCATCACCGACCAGGGCACGACCGCCCCGGCCGTCACCGAGGAGGACGCATGACCCGCCCCGACCCCGCCCCGCTGACCTACGCCGCCGCCGGGGTGGACACCGCCGCCGGCGACCGCGCCGTGGAGCTCATGAAGCAGGCGGTCGCCGCCACCCACGGCCCCGAGGTGATGGGCGGTATCGGCGCCTTCGCGGGGCTGATGGATATCAGCGCCATCAAGGACTACCGGCGGCCTCTGCTGGCTTCTTCGACCGACGGGGTGGGCACCAAGATCGCGATCGCCCGCGCGCTGGATGTCCACGACACCATCGGCCAAGACCTCGTGGCGATGGTGGTCGACGACATCGTCGTGGTCGGTGCGAAGCCGCTCGCGATGACGGACTACATCGCCTGCGGGAAGGTGGTGCCCGAGCGGATCGCCGACATCGTGCGCGGCATCGCCGAAGGCTGCCGCCTGGCCGGCTGCGCCCTGGTCGGCGGGGAGACCGCGGAGCATCCCGGGCTCATGGCCCCCGAGGACTACGACGTGGCCGGCGCCGCCGTGGGCGTCGTGGAGGCCGATGAGCTGCTGGGCCCCGAGCGGGTGCGCACCGGTGACGTCATCATCGGCATGGACGCCTCCGGCCTGCATTCCAACGGCTACTCCCTGGTGCGCGCCGTGATGGACGCTGCCGGGCTCGACCTCGAGCAGCACGTGCCGGAGCTGGGCCGCACCCTCGGCGAGGAGCTGCTCGAGCCCACCCGCATCTACACCGCCGACCTCCTCGCCGTCCTCGAGGACGAACGCACCCGCGGCGCGATCCACGCCCTCAGCCACGTCACCGGCGGGGGCCTGGCCGCAAACCTCGCCCGCGTGATGCCCCAGGAGTTGGCTGCCCGCGTGGATAGGGCGCGCTGGGAGCCCGCGCCCGTCTTCGCGCAGATCCAGCGCTGGGGCCAGGTGCCGCAGCGGGACCTCGAGGGCACACTGAACCTCGGCATCGGCATGATCGCCCTGGTGGGCGCCGAGCAGGCCGATGCGGTTCTGCAGATCCTCACCGAACGCGGCCTGGCCTCCCGCGTGCTCGGCGAGGTGCTGGCGCAGGAGCAGCTGCCCGAGGCTCACGGTCCGCTCGAGCATGTGGTCACCGGGGCGAAGGGCGTCGAGGGCGGAGCCGTCATGATGACCGGCCAGCATCCCGGCTGGGACTGAGACGTCACGTCGCGCTGGGCTGAGAACGTCGCGCCGGACCGAGAACAGCGGAAGGGCCGCCCCTCGGGGCGGCCCTTCCGCAGTGTCACGGTGATCCGGCGGCAGCCGGTCAGCCCTCAGCGCCGACGGAGCGACGGGGCGTCCTCATCAGCCCAGTCGTCGCTGTCCTCGTCCCAGCGGTGCTCGTCCGCGGAGTCGTCGGCGCCGCGCTTGCCCTGCAGTTCGCGCTGGAGCGCGGACAGGTCCGTCGGCGGGCTGTAGTACTTGAGGTCCCGTGCCACCTTGGTGTGCTTGGCTTTCTGTCGGCCGCGACCCATGGATCTGACCCCCTGTGCTTCGGGTGCCGGGTGGATGTGTCGACCCGGAAGATGGCAATCGTTTCGGTGGCCAAGCCTACATGGTCGCCTGCAGCGGCGGCCACCAGGCACGCGGGGAGGTGCGGCACACCGCAGGCGCGGGCACTAGGGTGGCCCTCGTGAGACCGGATCCCGTGCTCGGTGAAGGCTACAGCGCCCATCGGATCCGCCTGGGCGCCGATGACGAGGGTCCGCTCATCGCGACGCTGCTCCACCGCGACCTGCCGCCTGGCACCGCATACCGCGACCTGCCGGGCGTGCCCATACTCGTGCTGCACGGCTGGTCGGACTACGTCTTCGACCGTGAGCTGCTCGAGCACCTAGGACACGCCGGGCACGATGTGTGGGGCTTGGACCTGCGCAAGCACGGCCGCAGCCTGCTGCCCGGCCAGACCCCCACCGACGTGGATCACCTCTCCCGCTATGACGCGGAGCTCGATGCGGCACTGCGGATCATCGGCCGCGACCGCCCCCCGGTGATCCTCGCCCACTCCACCGGCGGGCTCACCGCCACCCTGTTCGCGCTGCGCCGCCCCGGCGCCGTGCGGGGCCTCGCCCTGAACTCCCCGTGGCTCGAGATGCACCTCGGGCCCGCGGCGCGCGCCCTCGTGGAGGCGCCCGTCCGTATCCTCGCGCGGCGTCTAGGGAGCCGCCCGGTGCTGCCCGTCGGCAGCCAGCACTATGCGCGCACCACCCACCGCGAGTACGGCGGCGCGTTCGAGTACGACCTCGAGCTCAAACCACCCGGCGGCCACCGGTTCCCCGCCGACACCCTGCGTGCGGTGATCGATGGGCAGCGCCGCCTGGAGGCCTCCGGTCCGCTCGCGATCCCCGTGCTCGTCATGCATTCGGACCGCAGCCGGATCGGTCCCGTCTTCCACGAGAGCATGCGCCGGGCGGACACGGTGCTGGATGTGCACTCCCTCGCGCGCGCCGCCCGCAAACTCGGTCCGCGCGTGCAGGTGGAGGCGATCCCGGGCGCCCGGCACGACGTGTTCCTCTCCGACGCCGATGCGCGCGCCCGGGCGCTCAGCATCCTGGACGCCTGGCTCGCAGAGCGAGCAGCGGATGCCCCTACGATGGACCCCACAGGTTCACCGCACCCGGGGGAGGAGGCCGACGATGAGCCCGCAGCCTGCTGACCTGCGTGCCCAAGCCGCAGCGTTCCGCCACGCCGCAGACCGGCTGACCCTGCTGCGGCTACGGATCGGCAACTCCATCACCGAGCTCTCGCAGTCCGAGGACGAGTGGACCCGAGATCTCGGCGAGCAGGTGCATGACCGCTGGACCCTCACCGAACATCCCGAGCTGGGGCGGCTCGCGAGCGGTCTGCGGGGTACCGCCAAGCGCCTCGAGCAGGCGGCGGTGCAGGCAGAGCGCACCACCGGGCGGCGCCTGGGCGGCTATGCCGGCGCCGGCTTCCTGGGCCGCGGCGCCGAAGCCCAGCACCACGTGCACGATGTCGCGAAGTTCGTCGGCACCCGGCACGGCGCCGAGATCGGCGGCTTCCCCCTGCTGCCCGATACCGCGGGGGCGATGCTCCCGCACCCCTCCCACACCCTGGGGATCGAGACCCCGGACTACGAGGAGGACTGAGCGGAGGACGAGGAGGACCGATCCTCCGGGTCCTTCCGCGCCGCCGGGGCGGCGACGCTGCCCGCAGCCCCCACCGCGCCGGCCAGCAGCGGCACGATCAGCATCGCCACCAGCAGCAGAATCATCGCCGCGCCCGCGGATGCCGCCGGCACCCCGAGCGCCACCAGAGCCATCGCCCCGACGGTCTCGGTGATCCCCGCCCCGCCCGGGGTGAGCGGAAGCAGGGCGAGCACTCGCCCGAGCGCGAAGATCGCGATGGTCAGCAGCAGCGGCACCTCTGCCCCCGCCGCTCGGATCGCGAGCACGAGCGCCGCCCACTGGGCAGCGCGGGCCAGCAGCGTCGGCACCACGAGCGGCACTGCGCGGGCGCGCAGCAGCGCGATGAGCGCATCGCGCTGGGTGAGGATCTCCCCTCGCACCGCCGCGGGAACCATGTCACCGGCGCTGTTCAGCAGCGCGGTCAGTACGCCGCGGCGCAGCAGCAGTGCGGTGAGGACCAGGGCGAGCAGCGCCCCGCCGATCGCGATCACCGCCGCCCACAGCCCGCCGGGCAGCTGCAGCTCCTGCGGTGCGAGAGCCCCGGAGAGGGCATAGGCCCCGAATCCCAGCAGCGGGATCACCACCGAGGTCAGGACCATGTCCACGAGTGAGGCGGCGATGATCCCCGTGGCGAGGGCCCCGAAGGTGAAGCCCGCGCGGGCGAGGAACCACCCCATGAGCCCCAGCCCGATGGCGGATCCGCCCGGGACCGCGAGCGAGACCGCGGAGGTGACGGCATGGGCGCGCAGGGCCGTGCTGTATCGGGCGCCGGGCAGGGCCGTGCGTACCGTAAGGGCTTCGAGGGCGAGGGCCAGCATCCCCAGCAGCAGCATCGCGGGCACCGCCCACAGCGGCAGCGCGGTCACCTCCGCCCAGATCTCCGTCAGCGTGGTGCCGGTGAGCTTCGGCAGCGCGTACCCCAGCAGCACGAGGACCACGACGAAACTGAGCACCGCGGCGAGTATCCGGCCCGCTCCGGGGCGCGGGCGCTCCTTGCCGATCGCCCCGGCGAGGACGGGGGCGGGCAGCAGGGAGAGCGCCTCGAACTCGGTGTGCTCCTCTGCGCTGGGCTCCGTGGTGTCTACCCTCTCGCGGTCGTGGCGCGCGCCGGGGGCGCCATCGGATCCGGGAGAGCGTGGGGGAGGGGCCGCTGACATGCGGTGATTCTCGCATGAGAGCCGTGATGCGGGGCACGGAGAGTTCAGGAGCTCCCCCGTACGCTGGATCCCATGAGCTTCCTGTTCTCCCTTCTCGTCGTCCTGCACCTGTTGAGCTGGGCCGTGGCGCTTGGCACCTGGGTGGGTGCCGCCCGCACTCGCACCCCCAGCCCCGGCATGGCGCACGGCCTCGCGGGCGCCTTCGTCATCGGCCTGATCCTCGCCGCGCTCGTCTCGATCACCGGCGACCCCAACCACATGAAGCTCGGCATCAAGGGCCTCGTCGGCCTGATCGCCGTGGTGCTCGGGTACATCGCGAACGCGAAGCAGGAGCGCACCTCGCCCGCCGTGTGGTTCTCGATCCCGCTGGTGATCGTCCTGAACGTCGTCATCGCGGTGTTCGTCTGAGCCCCGCGAGCCGATGAGCCCCGTGATCTGAGCGGGCCGTCGGCCGGTCCGCCCGTCCCCGGGCCTATCCTGGGATCCTCATGAGCTCACTGTTCGACGACCTCTCCCTGCCTGACGCCTTCCGCCGCCTGGAGGGCGTGCAGGTGGGCCCCGCGCACTCCGCCGCGGACGCCCCGCGCGAGGAGGATGCCCCGCCCACGGATGCCGACGTCCCGCCCGCGAATGAGGATGCCCCGCCGCCGGAGGAGGATCTGCCGCCGGAGGAGGACGGCTGGGTGCCGCCGCGCGAGCAGTTCTCCACCGCGCCGTCGGCCGCCGCCGGCCCAGAGCGTCTGGCCGCCCTCACCGCGGACCTCAACCCCGCCCAGCGCGAGGCCGTCGAGCATCGCGGCAGCCCGCTGCTGATCGTCGCGGGCGCCGGCTCCGGCAAGACCCGCGTGCTGACCCGCCGCATCGCGCACCTGCTGGCCTCCGGCGAAGCGATGCCCGGGGAGATCCTCGCGATCACCTTCACCAACAAGGCCGCTGCCGAGATGCGCGAGCGCGTGGGGGAGCTCGTCGGCCCAGCCGCACGCAACATGTGGGTCTCCACCTTCCACAGCGCGTGCGTGCGGATCCTGCGGCGGGACGCGCAGGCGGTGGGGCTGAAGAGCTCCTTCACCATCTACGACAGCGCCGATTCTCTGCGGCTGATCACCACGATCGCCAAGGACCTCGAGCTGGACACCAAGAAGCACGCCCCGCGGATGATCGCCTCGCGGATCTCCACGCTGAAGAACGACCTCGTGGACCCGATCGACTTCGCGGATCGCGCCGAGCTCAGCAAGGACGGCTTCGATCGCACCCTCGCGCGGATCTTCACGAACTACACCGAACGGCTGCGGCAGGCCAATGCGGTGGACTTCGATGACCTCATCGGGCTGACCGTCGAACTGCTGCGTGAGAACCCCGCGATCCGCGAGGGCTACCGCCGGCGCTTCCGCCACCTGCTGGTGGACGAATACCAGGACACCAACACCGCCCAGTACCAGCTGGTGCGCGAACTGGTGGGGGAGGACCCGCACGCGGACCTCACCGTGGTGGGTGACTCCGACCAGTCGATCTACGCCTTCCGCGGTGCGACCATCCGCAACATCATCGAGTTCGAGCAGGACTTCCCGTCTGCCCGCACCATCGTGCTGGAGCAGAACTACCGCTCCACCCAGAACATCCTCACCGCCGCCAACGCTGTCATCGAGGAGAACCAGGGCCGGCGCAAGAAGAACCTGTGGACCGACCAGGGCTCCGGCGAGAAGATCACCCTGTATGTGGCCGACGACGAGGTGGCCGAGGCACGGTACATCGGCCGACAGATCGACGCCCTCGTGGACGGCGGTCGCCGCGCCGCGGATATCGCGATCTTCTACCGCGCCAACGCCCAGTCCCGTGCGCTCGAGGATCAGCTGATCCGCGTGGGGCTGCCGTACCGCGTGGTGGGCGGCACTCGCTTCTACGAGCGCCGCGAGATCAAGGACGCGATCGCCTATCTGCAGGTCCTCGCCAATCCGGCCGATGAGATCAACCTGCGGCGCATCCTCAATGTGCCCAAGCGCGGCATCGGCGACCGGGCCGAGGCGGCGGTCGCCATGTTCGCCGAGCGTGAGCGGATCGGCTTCGCCGAGGCGCTCGAGCGCGCCGAAGAAGCGCCCGGGATCGCGACCCGTTCCCTGAACGCGGTGCGGGCCTTCGTCGCGATGCTCTCGGATCTGCGAGAGATGGCCGAGCGGGGGGATGGCCCGGCGGAGCTGCTCGAGGCGATCCTGCGGCGCAGCGGCTACTACGCGGAGCTGCAGGGCAGCGATGACCCGCAGGATGAGTCCCGCCTGGAGAACCTCGCCGAGCTCGTGGCAGTCGCCGCCGAGTTCGAGGCGCAGCGCGAGGAGATCGCCGCCGCCGCCAGCGAGGCGGAGGAGGGTGTGGAGTCCAGCTCCGGCGCCGACTCCGGCACCGCACCGGATGCGGAGCTCACCGCCCCCGACGACCCGGAGGCCTCACTCCTGGACGGCTTCCTGGAGAAGGTCTCGCTCGTGGCCGACGCCGACCAGCTGCCCGGGGCGGAGGACCAGTTCGTCACCCTCATGACGCTGCACACCGCGAAGGGTCTCGAGTTCCCGGTCGTGTTCCTCACCGGCATGGAGGACGGCACCTTCCCGCACCACCGCACCATGAGCAGCCCCGAGGACCTCGAGGAGGAGCGGCGCCTGGCCTATGTGGGCATCACGCGGGCGCGCGAGAAGCTCTACCTCACGCGCGCGCAGATGCGCGCCACCTGGGGGCAGAGCCAGTTCATGCCCGCCAGCCGGTTCCTCGACGAAGTCCCCGAGCAGGTGCTGGACGTGGCGCGCGCCGGGTCGAGCTTCGCCGGCGGCGGGTACAGCGGCGGGGGGTTTGGCGCTGGTGGCTACGGTGGCGGCGGGTACAGCTCGGGCGGTTACAGCGGTCGAATCGGCTCCTCGCGCGGTCCGTCGTTCTCCGGCGGCATCGGCGGGGGACGCTCCGATGTGAAGCGACCCTCGATGGCTTCCGGCCGGAAGCCCCTGGCGGCGGACAAGCTCCCGCAGCTTGCTCCCGGAGACCGCGTGACGCATGACTCCTTCGGCATGGGGACTGTGCTCGAGGTGGCGGGGCAGGGAGAGAAGACCCAGGTCGAGGTGCAGTTCAAGGCGCCGCACGGCGTGAAGCGGCTGCTGCTTCGGTACGCCCCGGTCACGAAGCTGTAGGTAGCGGAGCCGTGAAAGACACTCAATCCTGAAGAGCCGGATGAGAACGACGGGGTTGCGAAATGGAAAGTAAGAGTTCAGCTTCTGGTGCTGTGTGGAAAGTTGGGTCTATTGGCACCCTGTTGCTTTCTGCGGCGATCTTAATTTTCCTTGGGTGGCGCTATCTTTCTGGCCCGGAAATCACGGTCGAGGATCTGGTGGCGAACAATCCCGGCTTCGGGGCGGCCGATGAGGTCACGGCTGAGTACTGCACTGCCGAGATCGAGTGCGTCGAAGCCTGGGAGACGCCGTACGGCGTGTACATGCGGTTCGACTCCACCGCGGAGGCGACGCACTGGGCCACGATCATTGGCGGCGACGGCGCTCAGTGGAAGACCTTCGTGCTCGATGCCCGCGGCCAGGACCTCACGGACGAGGAGCGTGTCACTGCGGTGCAGGTCCTCCTTGCCTACGACGGAGTCTGAGCTCCGGAGTGAAAGCCTGGAGGGAGGCATCGCAAAGCGCCGCGTCCCCACCACAACGTTCTCGGGCGCTGCGGGCCGACATTGGTAAGCGGCGCCCGAGAACGCGTCAGGGCCGGCAATCCGCAGCTCGAGGTCTGATACAGCCGGGGTGCGCCAGCGCACGCCCTCAGCTCATGCGCTCACCTCGATGAGTGCCCGTGCCCCGCGCTCCATGTCGGCGAAGGCGTGGTTCACCGCCGTGTAGGTGCCGGGCTCGGTGAACACGAGCTCCACGAAACCGCCCTGAGCGGGCGCGAGATCCAGGGCCTGCGAGCCGCCGGCGTTCTCGTTGTCCGGGCGCAGCGTGTACTCGCCCTCCTTGAACACGGTGTCGAACACGCCTCCCACCACATGGAAGGAGATGCCGCGGGACGGCCCGGCGGCGAGCACCCACAGCCGCACCCGCTCGCCGACTGTCGCCTGCAGCGGCGCGTGGACGTACTGGTTCGCATGCCCGTTGAACACGGTCGCATCGGGTCGCTCGGCCGCGATCTTCTCCGGGCTCACGGCGTGCGCGGACCCATCGGCCTCCGGCACCAGGTAGTGATCCGACTGCACCAGCACATACTCGCGATCCGCCGCCGCGAGCCCCGTGGGCGGGACGATGAGCGCCCCGAGCATCCCGGCGGCCAGGTGCACGGTCATCGGCATCGTCGAGCAGTGGTACAGCCAGATCCCTGCATGGTCGGTGGTGATCGGGTACTCGAGGGACTCACCCGGCGGGATCGTGCGCATCACCTCGTCGGGGGAGACGGTCCCGGCGTGCATATCCAGGGAATGGCCCATTGAGCCGTTGTTCACGAGCTCCACGTTGAAGCGCGCCCCCACCTCGCTGCGGAGGATCGGCCCCACCACGGTGCCGCCGAACGTCATGGCCTGCATGCTCACGCCCGGGGCGATCTCGAGGTCTGCCTCGGTGATCTCGAGGCGCACCCGCTGCTCCATCCCCACGGCCTCCGGCAGGCGCGCATCGCGCACCGTGTGGTCCGCACCGGGCTCAGCCTGCAGATCCAGCGGCACCCGGGCCAGCGGGTTCCCGCTGGTCATATCGCCACCATGACCATGGGCCGACGCCTCGCCGCCCTGCGTACCCGCTGAGCCGGCCGCTCCGAGCGCCGTCACCTGCAGCGTCATGCCCATCGCGCGGTGCCCCACGATCGAGCACCAGCCCTCCACATCGTGGCTGATCACGCCCGCCTCGATGGTGGCCTCCTGCCCGGGATCCAGCCGGCCCGAGGTCGCACCGGTGGCGAGCACGAGGTCATGCACATCCACCGGGTCGTCATTGCGCAGCTGGATCACGAGCTCATCCCCGGCCGGGACCTCGAGCACATCCGGGGTAAAGCGCATGTTCGCCATGGACACCGCGAGCGTGGTCGTGTTCCCCGTCGGGGTCACGCCCACCGCCGGGGCTGTGCCGGTGGCCGGCGCGCCGCCCGTCGGCCGATCCAAGGTGGCGCCCAGCGCCGTGACGCCCAGCACCGAGCCGAGACCCAGCAGGGTGCCGGTGAGCGCCCGACGATCCACGGCCGACGGGGTCTCCTCCGCCGCGGGGCTCTGGGGCCGGGACGTCGGGGCGGGCAGCGGCTCCGCTGTGCCGCTGCCCTCGTCCGATGCCTTCCGCGCCTGCGCCGCCGCGCGACGCTCGCGAATGTTCGCCCGCACCGCCCGGCCCATGAGCACGGGGAAGCACAGCAGCACCACGAAGGCCAGCAGCGTCACCGCCACGCGGGTGATCGAGCCGATCGCGGCCGGCTCCACGGTGCCCAGCAGCAGCGTCGCCAGCAGTGCGTCGGCCCCGGTGCCGCCGAGGGTCGTCAGCACGAACACGGCGAGCGCCAGGTTGTACGTCACCACCCGCCAGATCGCGCCGCGGGAGAGCTCCGTGAGGCCTGCCCCGGTGGCGCGCGGCCCCCCGCCCATCGTCACCGGCAGCAGGTGGCTCATCGCCCCCAGCAGCACCTGCAGCACAAAGCCCGCCACGAACGGCGCGGTCAGGCGCTGCACGTCCACGGCCAGCAGCGAGGCGCCCAGCTGGGCGTCGGCCGACCCCCACCACATCACCACCAGCCCCACCTGGGACACCGCCGCCCACAGCAGCCCCGCCCCGATGGACAGCACCGGGAACAGCGCGAGCGGCACCCGGCGCTCCTGCCGCGCGGACTGCACGGCGAGCCGCACCAGCACCACGACCACCCAGGTGAAGGACAGCAGGTACCCGAGCATCGCCGCGCCGCCCAGCAGCGCGGATCCGGCCAGCGCCGCCACGAGCCCGACGAGCACCGCAATGCCCATCCCCAGCAGGCCGCGCGAGGCGCGAGCGGCCTGGGTGGGAACCAGCCGGGTGCGCAACACGGTGGGCCACAGCGTTAGCAGGGTCCCCGTGATCGTGAGACCCACGAAACCGAGCACGTTGACGATCTGATGGGCCAGGAGCAGGCGGCCCTGCCACGGCTCGCCGGGGCTGAAGGCCATCACCGCCCCGAGCACGGCGCCCACGGGCAGCAGCAGCGCCGCTCCCTGATAGGTCTTCACCGTGAACGCGAACCGAGGCGCGAGCGATGCCCGCAGCTGGGAACCGAGGGACATTGCGTACCAGACCAGCGCGACGGAGATCGTGAGAGCGCCGACCACGACCAGCCATGGCCAGCCCGGCAGCATCCCCGCGATCGTGACCACGAACCCCGCGGTGAGCACGCGGATGCGCAGCACCTGCTGAGGACGGGACTCGGGGCCCAGGCGCGTCTTGAGCAGCGCCTCGGTGAAGTGCTGACCCCACACCAGGATCGAGGTGGTCACCAGGCCCAGGGTGACCATATGGACGATGAGCCAGCGCGACTGCGGCAGCCAGGGATGGATCAGCACCACCAGCACCAGCAGGACCATCCAGACCGACACCGGACGGGAGGCGCGACGGTGCCAAGAGCGCCGACCCGTCCGCTCCGGCGGGGCCGGTGCGGCGGGGCGGGGAGAGGACCGGTCGAGGGAAGCGGAGTCGGGCATGACCTTCTCAGACGATGACCGCGGCGGCGAGGGGGAGACCGTGCGGAGGGCGGGCGGGGATCCCACTGTATGGTCCGCGTCGGCCGAACCGCACGATGCGCCGGGCCGTTCTGCGGCCCTCGACACCTTCCCCGGCCCTAGGCTTGTCGCTGGAGCCCGCGCCACCACGCGGTCGCGGCCGCCCGCCCCCGTTCATTCCCCAGGAGCAATACCTCATGCTGATCGGCATCCCGCGCGAGGCAGATCCCTCGCAGGCCGTCGTCTCCGCGACCCCCGACACCGTCGCGAAGCTCATCGCCCTCGGCTATGACGTGGCCGTCCAGGCCGGCGCCGGGGAGCGCGCCGCCTTCCCCGATGAGCAGTACGCGGCCGCCGGCGCGCAGATCGTGGGGGAGGAGGTGTGGGACGCGGACATCCTCACCGCGCTTGACGCCCCGCCGCCCGAGCTGCGCGCCCGCATCCGCCCCGGTCGGCATCTCATCGCGCGCCTGGCCCCCGGGCGCAGCCCCGAGCTGATCGAGGAGTTCGAGCGCTCGGCCATCACGGCGCTCGCGATGGATGCGGTGCCGCGGATCTCCCGTGCCCAGTCCATGGACGTGCTGTCCTCGCTCGCGAACATCGCCGGGTACCGCGCCGTGGTCGAGGCCGCCTCCCACTTCGGTCGCCTGTTCACCGGGCAGGTCACCGCCGCCGGGAAGATCCCGCCCGCCACCGTGTACGTGATCGGCGCGGGCGTGGCGGGACTGGCCGCCATCGGCACCGCGAACTCCATGGGCGCCGTGGTGCGCGCCACCGACCTGCGGCCCGAGGTGGCCGAGCAGGTCGAATCCATGGGCGCTGAGTTCGTGCCGATCCCCGCCGCGGCGGAACGCTCCGCGGACGGCTACGCCAAGGAGATGACCGCCGAGCAGGCCGAGGCCGCCGCGCGGCTCTACACCGAGCAGTCGGCAAGCGCGGACATCGTCATCACCACCGCCTCGATCCCCGGTCGCGCCGCCCCGCGCCTGCTCACCGCGCAGGATGTGGCCGGAATGCGGCCCGGCAGCGTCATCGTGGACATGGCCGCCGCGGGCGGCGGCAACTGCGAGCTGACCGTCCCCGGTGAGGTCATCACCACCGACAACGGCGTGATCATCGTCGGGCACACCGACCTCGCCGGGCGTCTGCCTGCCCAGGCCTCCCAGCTGTACGGGCAGAACCTCGTGAACCTCCTGGCCCTCATGACCCCCGCGAAGGACGGGATGCTGCAGATCGACCTCGAGGACGAGATCGTCCGCGGCATCACCCTCACCCGCGCCCGGATCTGTCCCTTATACACACCTGACGCTGCCGGCGATACGCCTTGTGCAGATCTCGGCGGTAGCCGTCCCGTTAGACAGAGA
>NZ_JALLAL010000064.1:0-14159 GCF_023062615.1 Brachybacterium sp. Marseille-Q7125
GTGCGCCCTCCGGGGGGGGCGTGGGCTCACACACCAGCGGGCCCCTTTTTCCCCCGGCCCCCGCCCGTCCCCCCCCCGGGGGGGGGGGCGACAAACCCCCCGCCCCCGGGGGGGGGGCGAAAAACCCCCCCGCCCCCCGGGCCCCCCCCCCCGCCGGTCCAGCCGCGCCCATCGGCCCGCCGATCCGCCACCGCCCGCTCGAGCCGGGTGCGGCGGGGGAGGGAGCGGGCATCCACCGGCGGACGCAGACCGAAGGTGAAGAACAGCGCGCCATCAGCCGCGTTCTCCTGCACCGCGATCCGGTCCCACAGCGCCGCGAACCGCGCGAGGTTCGATTCTGGCCCCGTGATCTCGGCGAAGGCATCGGAGATCAGCCAGGAATCGCACACGAACTCGTGGCCGAACCGCGGTGCATCCGGTCCTCGATCCTCCTGCAACTCCGGATAGTGCCCCGTGAAATACGCGGTGGCCGCCGCGAAGGACTCCTCCACGGCCGATGGATCAAGCGGCCCCGTGGCCGGGATATGGGTGCCGAGCACCCAGCGCTCGGGAGCGTCGTGGATCGCCCGACGGTGCAGATCGAACTGCAGGCGCCCCAGGTGCACGAGCCGCCCCGCCCAGTTCAGGCTCACCCAGTTCAGCTGGTGCAGGCCCAGCCGCCCGGTGCCGCTGCGATGCACCCGCATCTGCTGGCCGAGGTCTGCGAGCACATGCCAGGACTGCTCGGCCGTGAGCCCGCGGGCGGTATGCCACGCACGCACCGTCGCGGTCGAGACCACGGCGGCGAGGATCACCAACAGTCCCTCCCCGGGCAGGAGCCGCTGCTGCAGCGCATCCAGCCGCTCCTTGTCCGCCGCGAGGTCCACCGCCGTCGTCTCGAGCCCTGCCTCGGCGCGCAGCCGGTTCGCGATGGTCGTGACCTCCGCCAGCAGCTCCGCATCGGCGGCGACGGCATCGGCCTGGGGGAGGAGCTCATGAGCGTCAGTACCGGTGATCCCCAGCAGGTCCAGCAGCCCCTCGCGGGAGGGCGCGGTGAGCATCACGCGGACATCGGCGGCGCTCAGTTCCTCCGTGGCGTGCACAGCGCGAGGTGCAGCGGGGGCCGAGGGGGCAGGGGTCACAGGCTCTGAAGCGGGCATGGGCCTACGGTACGGCCTGAAGGTCCTGCTCAGCGCCCGAGCAGCCCATTAGCATGCCCTCATTCCCTTCTGCGCAGGAGTTCCGATGCCCAGCACCCCTGAGATCACCGCTGTCCGAACGGCGTATGCCTTCCCCGGCGCGCGGATCCACCTCGGCGCCCTCGTGGTCGATGAGCAGCCGGATGCGGCCACGCCCGTGAACCTCTCGGTGCCGATGCTGAACCGCCACGGGCTTATCGCCGGGGCGACCGGCACCGGAAAGACCCGCACCCTGCAGATCATCGCGGAGCAGGCCACGGCGGCTGGGGCGAGCGTGTTCGTCGCCGATATGAAGGGCGACCTCTCGGGTATCGCCGTGCCCGCCGCAGGCTCTGAGAAGCTCGCCGCCCGCGCTGCGGCGCGCGGCCAGGAATGGGTCTCCCGCGCCCCGGTCACCGAGTTCTACAGCCTGGGCGGGCAGGGCCAGGGCGTGCCGATCCGCACCACGGTGAGCGACTTCGGGCCGGTGCTGCTGGCCAAGGTGCTGGACCTCAACGAGACCCAGGAATCCTCGCTGGGGCTGATCTTCCACTACGCCGATACCCAGGGGCTCGCGCTGCTGGACCTCAAGGATCTGCGCGCGCTCATCCAGTTCCTCACCTCTGAGGAGGGCAAGGGGGAGCTGAAGGGCATCGGCGGCATCTCGAGTGCCACCGCCGGGGTGATCCTGCGCAAGCTCACCGCCTTCGAGGCCTCCGGGGCCGATGTGTTCTTCGGCGAGCCCGCCTTCGACGTCCAGGAGCTGCTGCGCTCCGCCGAGGACGGCACCGGGATCCTCTCCTGCCTTGAGCTGCCACAGGTGGCCTCCCGCCCCGCCCTGTTCTCCACCTTCATGATGTGGATGCTCGCCGAGCTCTACCAGGACCTGCCCGAGGTGGGTGACCCCGACGTCCCCAAGCTCGTGTTCTTCTTCGACGAAGCACATCTGCTGTTCAAGGACGCCTCCAAGACCTTCCTGGAGCAGGTGGTGCAGACCGTGCGCCTGATACGCTCCAAGGGCGTGGGCGTCTTCTTCATCACCCAGACCCCGAAGGACATCCCCGCCGACGTCCTGGCGCAGCTGGGCAACCGCATCCAGCACGCCCTGCGCGCCTTCACCCCCCAGGACGCGAAGGCGCTAAAGGCCACCGCCTCCACCTTCCCCACCAGCGAGCATGACCTGACCGAGGTGATCCCGGCGCTGGGTACCGGCGAGGCGATCGTGACAGTCCTGAGCGAAGACGGCGCCCCCACGCCCGTTGCGATCACCGCGATCCGCGCCCCCGAATCCTCCATGGAGCCCGCCGGCGAGGAAGCGATCGCCACGATCGTCGAGGCCTCGCCGCTGCAGGAGCGCTACGGCACGCCCGTGGACCGCGAGAGCGCCTTCGAGATCCTCACCGCCCGCGCTGAAGCGGAGGCTGAACGCATTGCCGAGGAGGAGACGCGCGCCGCCGAGGACGCCGAGCGCGACCCGGAGCAGGCGCCACCGGGCCGTCGGCCCACGAAGAGCTCCCGGCGCACGAAGGACGAGGGGCTCCTGGCGAACCCCGCCGTGAAGTCCTTCCTGCGCTCAGCCGGCACCGTCTTGGGCCGGGAGATCACCCGTTCGCTGTTCGGCACCAGGCGGCGGCGATGATGCTCGACGACTATGAGGCGGCACTGGACGACCACCTCACCGACAGCGAATACGTGCGGCGTTTCATCCCCATCGTCCCGTTCCTGGGGGAGGTGCTGGGCAAGACCTCCGAGGTGGTGCTGCATGATGTGGCGCGCCTGGATGCCTCCGTGATCGCGATCGCCAATGGGGAGAACAGCGGTCGCACGATCGGCGCTCCCGCCACGGATCTCGTGCTGCGCATGCTGCGCGATGGCCGCGCTCACACCGATGACTACGTCACCGGATACCGTGCCTCTGCCGATGGGGGCGGGAAGTTCTTCCGCTCGGCTACGTACTTCTTCCGCCGCCACGGCCGCGTGGTGGCGATGCTGTGCATCAACACCGATGACAGCCTGCTCGAGCAGCTGATCGGTCTGGCCGGGAAGATCGGCGAACGCCACCTGCCGGGGATCACCACGGAGCTCGAGGACAGCCAGTGGCAGGAGAACCTCGCGACCTCCGCCGAGGAGATCGCGGTGACCGCGACCCAGCGGGAGATCGAGCGCCGCGGCGTGCCGCTGGGGGACTTCACCCCTGCGGACCGCCAGGAGGTCGTTGCAGCTCTCGAGAATGAGGGGATCTTCCGGCTCAAGGGCGCGGTGGCGGACGTCGCCGATGCCCTCGAGGTGTCCGTCCCGACGGTCTACCGCTGCCTCCGGACCGCCCGCAGGCCCAAGTGAGCAAACGTGACAAAAAACTTTTCTCACATGATAACTGCAGGTCAGGTGTGGTTTTAGGGGTGAGGTCGGGACGAAAGGTGTCACGGAGCTGAGAAAAAAGGTCCACCATCGTGGTGTGGTGATCGACCAGCCACCGAGCAGTCGGCACCATCGCCCCCAGCTCCCGCCGGGGCGACCACCCCGCCGCAACAGCGCGGCCACACCTTCGAGGACGATGATGTCGAGCGCGACCGATACCTCTGCGAGCGTCCCCTCGGGCGCTTCTGATCCCTCCTCCACCCCGACAACCACCAAGGGCAGCAAGGCCCAGGACTTCAGCTGGGTGATCAGCCTCTTCGGCACCGCCGTGGGCGCAGGGATCCTGTTCCTTCCCATCAATGCGGGCGCTGGCGGCATCTGGCCGCTGCTGTTCGTGACGATCATCATCGGCCCGATGGTGTATTTCTCCCACCGGGCCCTGTCCCGCTTCGTGTGCGTGTCCCCGCGCAAGGGCGAGGACATCACCGTGGTGGCCGGCGACTACTTCGGCCCCGGCGTCGGCAAGGCCATCACGATCCTGTACTTCTTCGCGATCTACCCGATCGTGCTGATCTACGGCGTGTCCATCACCAACACCATCGACTCGCTGATGGTCAACCAGCTGGGCCTGCCGCAGGTCCCGCGTCCGATCCTCTCCTTCGTGCTCATCGCCCTGATGATGGCCGTGATGATCGCGGGTGAGAAGATCATGCTCGCCGTCACCCAGTTCCTGGTGTACCCGCTGATCGCGGCCCTGTTCATCATCTCCCTGATGCTGATCCCCACCTGGCACATCGGTGACCTCGCCCAGCTGCCCGAGGGCGGTGGCGGCGGTCTGCTGATGACCACCTGGCTGATGATCCCCGTGCTGGTCTTCGCCTTCAACCACTCCCCGGCCATCTCCGCCTTCTCGCTCGCGATGCAGCGTGCGCACGGTGATAAGGCCGCTGAGCGGGCCTCCTGGGTCCTCAAGCGCACCGCGACCATCCTGGTGGTCTTCACCATGCTGTTCGTGTGGTCCTGCGTGCTGTCCCTCGGCGCCGACGGCCTGGCCGCCGCCCGTGAGGCGAACCTCCCGGTGCTGTCCTACCTGGCGAACGTCAACGACACCCCGGCCATCGCCTACGCCGGCCCGGCCATCGCCATCGTCGCCATCGGCTCGTCCTTCTTCGGTCACTACCTCGGTGCCGCCGAAGGTGCGGCTGGTCTGGTCCGCGGCTTCACCCCCGGCGTCTACGAGTCCCTGGGCAAGCGCAAGGTCTCCATCCTCGTGGCGGCCTTCATGTTCCTGACCACCTGGATCGTCGCGATCCTCAACCCGAGCATCCTCGGCGTGATCGAGACTCTGTCCGGCCCGGTCATCGCCGCGATCCTTTACATCATGCCGATGATCGCGATCAGCAAGGTCCCGGCGCTCGCACCGTACCGCGGCAAGATCTCGAACATCTTCGTGGTGGTCATGGGCGTCATCGCCATCGGCGCGATCCTCGTATCCATCGTGCGGCTGTTCGCCTGATCCACCCCGAGCCGAAGGAAGGAGCTCATCATGACCGTCAGCGTCTTCGACCTGTACTCGATCGGGATCGGCCCGTCGTCGTCCCACACCGTGGGACCGATGAACGCCGGCGCGGACTTCGCCGAGCTGCTGCGCAGCGAGGGTCTGCTGGAGCGCACCGCCCAGATCGCGGTGGACCTGTACGGATCCCTCTCAGCCACCGGGCAGGGCCACGGCACCTTCGGCGCCGTGCTGCTGGGCCTGGACGGCCACCGCCCCGACACGGTGGATCCCGATGTGGTGGACACGCGACTGGCCGAGCTGGCCGAGGGTGCCCCGCTCCGCCTGGGCGGGGACGGCCCCGAAATCGTGTTCGGCATCGAGGACATCGGACAGCATCCGCTGACCTTCCTCGAGCGGCACGCCAACGGGATGCGGTTCCAGGCTCTGGATGAGGCCGGCGAGGTGCTGCGCGAGCGGTACTCGTACTCGATCGGCGGGGGCTTCGTGGTCCACGACGGTGAGGAGACCGCCCAGACGGAGACGTCCCCGGCGGAGGTCGTGTTCCCCTTCCCCTTCGGCACCGGAGCGGAGCTGCTGGAGCACTGCCGTCGCGAGGGGATGACCATCCCCGAGGTCATGATGGCCAACGAGACGGTGCTGCGCACCCCCGAGGAGGTGCGTGATGGCCTGGCCCGTCGCTGGCGGATCATGGAGGAGTGCAAGGCCAACAGCCTCACCCGCAGCGGGGTGCTGCCCGGCGGATTGAACACCCGTCGGCGCGCTCCGGAGTGGTACTCCTCCCTGCGCGAGCAGGATCCCATGCGCGACCCGCAGTTCTGGGTGGAGTGGACCAGCCTCGTGGCCCTGGCGGTCAATGAGGAGAACGCCTCCGGGGGGCGGGTCATCACCGCCCCGACCAACGGGGCGGCGGGCATCCTCCCGGCGGTCATCTTCTACGCCACCCACTACACGCCGCGTGCCACCGAGGGCTGCGGGGTGCGTCCCTGGGCGGAGCTGACCGAGGAGCAGCGCCGCGCCCGCGAGGACATCGCGGTGGAGTTCATGCTGGTGGCAGGTGCGATCTGCATCGTCATCAAGGAGCTGGCATCCCTCTCCGGCGCGGAGGTGGGCTGTCAGGGCGAGGTGGGTTCCGCCTCGTCGATGGCGGCCGCAGGTCTGGCCCAGATCCTGGGTGGGAGCCCGAAGCAGGTGTGCACCGCCGCGGAGATCGCGATGGAGCATCATCTGGGCCTGACCTGCGACCCCATCGGTGGCCTGGTTCAGGTGCCGTGCATCGAGCGCAACGCTGTGGCCTCGCACACCGCGATCACGGCGGCGCGGATGGCGGTGTTCGAGAACAGCACGCCGATGGTGTCCCTGGATGACGTGGTCCGCACCATGAAGATCACGGGTCTGGACATGTCCAGCAAGTACAAGGAGACCGCGGAAGGCGGGCTGGCGGTGAACGTCGCGCTGCCCGTGTGCTGATCCGCCTCTCCCGCACGTCATCGGCCCCGGACACCTGCTCGGTGTCCGGGGCCGGTACTGCAGCCAGGGTGTGGACGCGCCCGCGCGCCGCACCCGTGACGACTCAGGTCAGCGGCTCACCAGAAGTAGCCGCGCTCGGCGCACAGGGTCGCCACCCGATCCGAGGGGACCCAATAGACGCCCACGTTGTTGAAGTTCGCGGAGTCCGCGATGAGCAGATCGCGGTTGTCGTTGTAGCCGACGACCGTCGTGAAGTGGTAGATCGTCGAGCCGTTCTGGTAGCCGTTGGGGTAGCTGCCCGGGGGCACCACCCAGTTGCACACGGTCGCGAAGCCCGTGTCGATGTTCTGCTTCACGCGGTCCCAGAACACTGCCTTCTCCTCCGGGGTGGCGTCATTGCCGGCGATCCACTGATCGCGGTACGTGGCACCCGGGATGTTCTGGGTCAGCACCGGGGAGATCGCGCCGAAGTTCGTGCCATTCTCGGTGGTTCCCAGCTGCTGGGCGAGGGCCTCCAGGCCAGGGGAGCCGGTCTTCGCGGTGATCGCCATATGGCAGGCGCTGGGCCCGCACCAGAAGAAGTTCGGCTGCACCACGTACTCGTGAGGCACAGTGTGATCTGCGGCCTGTGCGGGAGCGGCCAGCGCCGCAGCGCCGAAGCCGGCCAGGACGGTCAGGCCGCTCGCACGCAGCATATTCCGACGGGTCAGGGTGCTCATCGCGGTGTCCTCCAGGAGGTCTCGGGTCGCCGCTGCTGCGGCTCGGGATGTCTCGTTCCCCACGCTAGGAGCGCTCCCGGCGGCTGCGCTTCCTTCCTCGGTGCGAACCTCTCGGTCCTGTCCCTCGCGGGGACCGGGACGAAAGGACGGGGTGTCGAAAGGCGGTGCCGCCCCACCGGTGCGTCAAGGGATAGAACTGCCCATGTGCACCTGATCCCGTGGGACGTACCGTCCGGGGCACATCGTTCCGCTCTCCCCTGACCCGAGAGGAGCTCGTATGACCACCCCTCGACCCACCGCGGTGACCATCGACCGCCGCGACGCCCTGCGCACCTTCGGTACCGCCGCCCTGATGGGCGTGGGCCTGGCCGCCGGCTCGGCGGGGCTGTCCGCACCGGCCGTCGCCGCCACGGAGATCACCACGGCATCGACGTATATGGCGCAGAGGAACAGCTACTACTGCGGCCCCACCTCCATCTGGATGACGCTCAGTGCCAAGATGGACACTCCGCCGTCGATCGACACGATCGCCGCGGCGGTGGAGACCGAGGCGTACGGCGCCACCCCGTACTGGACGATGGATGACTACCTGAGCACGACCTTGCCCGATGCGACCTACCGCTTCGAGCAGATCTCCGGGAAGCCCGCGGGCAGCGATGCCGCGAACCTCCTGTGGGATCGCGTGACCCGGAACGTGGATACGGGCTACGCCTCGATCGGCTACTGGCAGGCGGCGCCGAACACCTACCCGACCTGGTACGGCAACCCCAATCGGATCGGCCATTACGTGGTGATCGACGGGTACCGCCCGGAGACCCGCGAGCTGCTCATCGCCGACCCCGCCCGCGACAAGCTGGGCGGCTACACCGCGCCGAAGTACTACTGGCTGTCGTTGCAGGAGGTCGCGAACCTCTGTGGCTCCTACGGCGATTGGCCCGCCGGCTACTTCTGGTGACAGAACCTCGCGCAGGAACCACAGCGCCCCCGGACCGGCATGGTCCGGGGGCGTTGCATGTCAGGGATCAGCGGCTCACTTCTTGCCCTGGTTCGCGACCGCCTCCGCGGCAGCCTTCGCGGCCACCGGGTCCAGGTAACGCCCGCCCTTCTCGACGGGCTGGAAGCTCTCATCGAGCTCGTAGACCAGCGGCTGGCCGGTGGGGATGTTCAGGCCCGAGATCTCCTCATCGGAGATGCCATCGAGGTACTTCACCAGCGCGCGCAGGGAGTTTCCGTGGGCGGCGATGAGAACGGTCTTCCCGGCCTGGAGATCCGGCTTGATGCCCTCCTCCCAGTAGGGCAGGAAGCGCGCCACGACGTCCTTGAGGCACTCGGACTTGGGTAGCTGATCGCCGAGGTCCGCGTACTGCGGATCCTGGTCCTGGGAGAACTCGCTGCCGAACTCGATCTCCGGGGGCGGGGTGTCGTAGGAGCGGCGCCAGGCCATGAACTGCTCCTCGCCGTACTTCTCGCGGATCTCCGTCTTGTTCATGCCCTGCAGGGCGCCGTAGTGGCGCTCGTTCAGACGCCAGTCGCGCTTGACGGGGATCCAATGGCGGTCGGCGGCATCCAGCGCCAGGTTCGCGGTCATGATCGCGCGGCGCTGCAGGGAGGTGTGCACCACATCGGGCAGCACGCCCTCGCGCTGCATGAGCTCGCCGCCGGCGATCGCCTCCTGGCGGCCCTTCTCGGTCAGCGGGACATCCACCCAGCCGGTGAACAGGTTCTTGGCGTTCCAGTCGCTCTCGCCGTGGCGGAGCAGCACAAGTGTGTAGGTCATGGCACCAGCCTACGCACGCACCGCGGCGGGCGCACGGGACGGACGGCGGATCTCGCACGCCCGGGACGCGCCAGGAATGCGCCCGGGACGCGCCAGGAACGCTACGCGTCGGTGTCGACGAGCACCGTGAACGGGCCGTCGTTGATGAGCCCCACCCGCATCTGCGCACCGAACTGGCCGGTGGCAACCTCCACGCCGCGCTCGCGGATCGCCAAGACCACCTGCTCCACAAGCGGTTCCGCCACCTGGCCGGGTGCGGCCGCGCTCCACGAGGGGCGGCGCCCCTTCTTCGTGCTCCCGTACAGGGTGAACTGCGAGACCACGAGCACCTGCGCACCGGCATCGAGCACCGAGCGCTCGCCCTCCAGGATCCTCAGCTCACAGATCTTCCGGGCGATCGTCGCCGCCTGCTGAGGTCCGTCCTCATGGGTCACGCCCACCAGGGCCAGCAGCCCCTCACCCGTGACCGCGCCGATGACCTCGCCGTCCACCTCGACGCTCGCCCCATCGACCCGCTGCAGCACCGCGCGCATAGCTCAGCCCTGCACGATCTGGTCGATGCGGCGCTCCTGCGTGGGCGAATCATCGCCCGGCGTCAGCTCCGTCGCAGGCGCGACGGGACGCTGCCCGGTGAGCGGGGCTTGGGACTGCGCCTGCGCCTGCGCGAGGCGCTCGCGCGTGGCAGCCTCGGCGCGGCGGGCCCTGGCCACCCACTCCTCGGCGACCCGCACGATCGCCTCGGTGGCGGCCTCCCAGGCGGTCTCCTGCTGCCGATGCGGGCCGGTGGCGAGCGAGAGCACCACGCCGGCCGAGCGCAGCGCCAACTCGGTAGGATCCACCCGCTCGGCGAAGGTGCGATGCCACGTGCTGATCGCGGTCTCCACCCGCTCCTGCATCGCCCGGTCGATCCGCCCGGCATTGCCGTAGTCCGCCAGCACGCTCAGGTGCGCGAGCAGGCACGCGAGGTCATCGGCCCGTCGGCCCGGACCCACCGTGTCGATGTCCAGCAGACCCACCACGCGCCCGTCCTCGACGAACACCTGAGCCTCATAGAAATCGCCGTGGACCACGTCATGGGGGCGCATGTCCATCCGCTGCTCGAGCGAGCCCAGGCCCTCGCGGATCTCCCGCACCAGGGCATCCAGCCGCGGCCCGAGCGCCGGCACAGAGGAGGCGACGATCCCGGCGTAGAAGTCCACCGAATCCGTCCACGGCGGCCGCAGCGGCACCGAGTACATCGAGGCCGGCAGGCGGTCCAGCAGCGCCACCAGGTCCTCGCCGCGGCAGGCATCCACGCCCTCGTCGATCACCGCGCGCGAGAGCGGACGGCCCGGCAGCTCCCGCAGCACCACGAGACCCTCGTGATGCGCCATCACCTCCGGCACCGGCACCCCCGCGGCCAGCAGCCGGTGATGCCGATCCACGATCTCGCCGCTGCGATGCGGCTGCATCACCTTCAGGAACACCGCCGCGCCCTCCTGCGAGGCACGCAGCACCGCGCGGCGGCCCGGACGGTAGGAGACCACGTCGATCGCGATCGGGGCCGACGGATCCGGGCCCAGGTGCACCCCCAGTTCCGCCAGGGTGCGGCCCACGATGTCGGGGTAGCACACGCGCGGCAGCATCGGCAGCCACGGGTCATGCGGATACCGCCAGACCCGCACATCGATGTCCCCGTCGGTCATCACGAGGGTCTGCTCGGCGACGTACAGGTCCTTCTCTTGTTCGCCGATGTGGGCGCTCGCGCCGAACAGCTCCTCGCGGGCGGGGGCCTGCGGCCCATCCAGCTCCGGCCAGGAGACCTGGGTGCGGTACAGCGCCTTGGTGGAGCGCCCGGGCCGATGGTCGACGTGGTCCAGCTGCCAGCTGTGCAGCACACCGCCAGAGTTCCCGACGGCCGAGCCCAGCAGCCCTCCGGCCCCGGGTCCCGTCAGCAGCTCCGAGCCGTCCTGCGTGTGTGACATGTGTGAATCGTTCCCAATATGAGAGGTCGCAGCGCCGTGGAGCGCCTACGATGCGAACATGGCTGATCGTACCGAGAACCTCGTCGGGAGGAACCTCCTGGGCATTCCCGAGACCCGGCTGCCCGAGGACTTTGTGGACGTGCAGGTCGCCGAAGAGCTGGTGGATCAGGACCCGCGCGAGGTCGTGGCCCGGCACCTGGATTCCCCGCTCGCCTGGGCGACCCTGGCCGAGGACGCGCTGAGCGATGGCGATGACATCACCGCCTACGCCTACGCCCGCACCGGCTACCACCGCGGCCTGGACGCCCTGCGCCGTCACGGCTGGCGCGGACAGGGACCGATCCCCGCCTCCCACGCTCCCAACCGCGGGATCCTGCGGGCGCTGGCGATGCTGGGGGAGACCTCCGGCCGTCTGGGCGACCAGGCCGAAGCGGACCGCATCACCGACTTCCTGCGCGAGGCCGACCCCACGCTGCTGGGCTGAGGCCCCAGGGAGCGGGCGCCCTGATTGCTACGCTGGGGCGCGGTCCTCAGCGGCCGCATCCATCCACCATCTCGTCCCAGGAGTCGCCATGCCCGCCGTCGTGATCGTCGGAGCCCAGTGGGGCGACGAAGGGAAGGGCAAGGCCACCGACCTGCTCGGAGAGAAGGTCGACTACGTCGTCAAACCCAACGGTGGCAACAACGCCGGGCACACCGTTGTGGTGGACGGCGAGAAGTTCGAGCTCAAGCTCCTGCCCGCCGGAATCCTCTCCCCGCAGGTCACCCCGGTGATCGGCAATGGCGTGGTGGTGAACCTCGCCGCACTGTTCGAGGAGATCGCCATGCTGACCAGCCGCGGCGTGGACACCTCCCGGCTGCGGATCAGCGCGAACGCGCACCTCGTCGCCCCGTACCACCAGACGCTCGACAAGGTCACCGAGCGCTTCCTGGGCAAGCGTGCGATCGGCACGACGGGGCGCGGCATCGGACCGGCCTACATGGACAAGGCCGGGCGCCTGGGCATCCGGGTGCAGGACCTCTTCGATCCCTCGATCCTGCGCCAGAAGGTCGAAGGTGCCCTCCGGCAGAAGAACGAGCTGCTGGTCAAGCTGTACAACCGTCGCGCCGTCGAGGTGGAGGAGATCACCCAGGAGCTGCTGTCCTACGCCGAGCGTCTGCGCCCCATGGTGGTGGACACGACGCTGCTGCTCAACGAGGCGCTGGACCGCGGTGAGGTGGTGCTCATGGAGGGCGGCCAGGCCACCTTCCTGGACGTCGACCACGGCACCTACCCCTTCGTCACGAGCTCCAACCCCACCGCGGGCGGGGCCTGCACCGGCACCGGCATCGGCCCCACCCGGGTCGACCGCGTGATCGGAATCGCCAAGGCCTACACCACCCGCGTGGGCGCCGGCCCGTTCCCCACCGAGCTGGAGGACGAATGGGGCGAGCGCCTGCAGCGCGTGGGCGGCGAAGTGGGCGTGAACACCGGGCGGCCCCGCCGCTGCGGCTGGTATGACGCGCTGATGATCCGCCACGCGGTGCGCATCAACGGCTTCACCGACATCGTGCTGACCAAGCTCGATGTGCTCACCGGGATCGAGCAGGTGCCGATCTGCACCGGGTATGAGGTCGATGGTGAGGTCCACCGCGAGATGCCGATGACCCAGACCGAGTTCCACCACGCGGTGCCGGTCTACGAGACCCTGCCCGGCTGGAGCGAGGACATCTCCACCGCCCGCCGGATCGAGGACCTGCCCCAGAACGCTCGGGCCTATGTGCAGCGCCTCGAGGAGCTCGCCGGGTGCCGGATCAGCGCGATCGGCGTGGGCCCGGACCGCGAGGACACGATCGCCGTGCATGATCTACTGCCGGGCGCGCAGGACTGAGATGCCGCCCCGCACCGACCCTGAGGATGGCCGACGGGCGCTGATCGCCTGGGCCGCGGATCCCGCCGCTGCGCGTCGCCCCGTGCTCGCCCCCGCCGTGCGCCACACCCTGGAGCTGTTCGCCGCGGAGAATCCCGGCGGCGCCGTCGAGCTGCGCGTTCCGCCGTACGCGGCGGTGCAGGCCATCGCCGGGACGCGCCACACCCGCGGCACCCCGCCCGCGGTCGTGGAGACCGACGCCGCCACCTGGCTGGCCCTCGCCGTCGGGGACCTGGACTGGGAGCGGGCCCGTGCTGAGGGTCGCATCCACGCCAGCGGTGAGCGCAGTGACCTCAGCGAGCTGCTGCCCCTGCCGGGGCCGCGCCGCATCGTTCGCACCGCCCGCGACCATGGGGCGCCTGCAGAGGGAGGAGACGCATGAGCGTGCTGGTGGAGATCGCGATCGAGGACGCCGCCGGTCTTGAGATCGCCGCGCGCGGCTGTGCCGACCGTGTGGAGCTGTGCGTGGACTTAGGCCGCGGAGGCCTCACGCCGCCGCCCGAACTGGTCCAGGAGATCACCGAGCGGGCTGCGGCGCTGGTCGCCGCCCGGGAGGCGAAGCCCCACTTCGACGTGCACACGCTGATCCGTTCGCACGCGGGCACCGGAGACTTCCTGGGACAGCCCGCGGAGTTCGCCTATGACGCCGCGCAAGTGCAGCTCATGGCCGAGCAGGCCCAACAGTGCGTTGCCGCGGGCGCGGCGGGCGTGGTCATCGGCGCCCTCACCGAGAGTGGTGAGCTGGATCTGTCGTCGGTGCGCACCATCCGCGATGCCGCCCTGGGGGCCGCGACGGATGCGCTGCGCGGAGTGCACCTGACCTTCCATCGCGCACTGGATACTCTGCCCTCCCGGGAGGCTCGCGTCGAGGCGGTGCGGACCCTGCTGGGGGAGGGCTTCCACCGCGTCCTCAGCTCCGGCGGCGCCCCCCGCGCCCTCGACGGGGCGGCGGATCTGCGCGCGATGGTGGAGGCTGCCGAGGAGCTGCTGGATGTGTGCGCCGGCGGCGGGGTGCGCCCCGCCGACCTGCGCGAGCTCGTGGAGCGCTCCGCGGTGGCCGATATCCACCTCTCCGCCCGGAGCTCGGCCGCCGCCTCGACCACGACCGTGCCCGCGGCGGCACCCCCCACCCGCACCGACCCCGCCATCGTGGCGGCTGTGGTCGACATCGCAGGAGCGCTGTGACCGTGACGACGCGTTGAAAAAAACAAACCTCGTCCTCCCCTCGCTTGACCCCCCCGAGGCGCGCCCTGGGCAGTGCGGGGACCTCGCCAGCGCGTGCCCCTCG
>NZ_JALLAL010000065.1:0-13479 GCF_023062615.1 Brachybacterium sp. Marseille-Q7125
TGCGCAAGCTCGGCCGGACGTTGAACCAGCGGATCCAGGACATCCTGGCCTACTTCGACCTGCCCGGCACCAGCAACGGCCCCACCGAAGCGATAAATGGCCGTCTCGAGCATCTGCGCGGCTCCGCCCTCGGCTTCCGCAACCTCACCCACTACATCGCCCGCAGCCTCCTCGAAGCAGGCGGATTCAGACCCCACCTACACCCTCAAATGTGAAGAGCCAGTTATGCTCGCCGGCGTCCTGCGGGGGGATGCAGCTGCTCGGGTCCGGCCCGGCGCAGCCTCCCAGGCTCGCCGCGAGCGGTATCGCCGCGGCGCTGAGCAGGGCGGTGCGGCGTGAAAGGCGCGGGCTGGTCATCCGGTGGGCTCCCCCCCGGCCGCCGATCTCGAGTCCACGGCTACGGTACGCCGTCGGCGGCAGCAGCGCTGGCGCTTTGTGGATAACTTCGGCGGCGCCAGTCCCGATCAGGGCAGATCGAACTGCCGCCATTGCTCGCCGCCGCTCCACGCCACGACGCCCTCCCCGGGTGAGGCGGCATACAGCGTCCCGCCATCGGGAGAGAAGACGAGACGACCGGTGACGCCGGGCACGACGGGCAGCTCCCGCACCTTATCGCTCTCGCGCTCCCACAGCTGGACCCGGTTGTTCCGACGCCCCACGACGGCGACCCGCTCACTCGCGGCAGCCACCCAGAAGGGGCCGCGCTGGTCATGCTCCGGCCCATCGGAAAGTTCTCCCTCTGGGGTGAGGACATACAGTGCCGACGGGTTCTCCGCGGCGATGAAGAGGGTTCCGTCGGCGTCATAGGCGAGGCCGCCGACGCGACCGGGCACTCCGTCGACCAGGCTGCTGCGTTCGCCGGTTCTCGTATCCCACAGCTCGACAGGCCCGCCCGGCCCGCACAAGGCGAGGGTGCCATCGGCAGGACAGAGCGCCAGGGCGGTGACCGTCTCGAAGTCCGTGTCCAGCGGGCCGGTGGCCTCGCAGGCCTCACCGTCGATCCGCCACAGCGTGACCTGCCCATCGGCGCCGAGGACCGCCAGATGGGAGCCATCGGCGGTGATCGCAAGATCGGTGATGCGTGAGCCCGCCCGCGGGGCGAAGGGCTCGTCCTCCCCGCTGGTCAGCAGCTTCTGCACGGTGAGGTCACGGTCGCGGATCTCCACGCTGACATGCCCGGCCAGGGCCAGCTGACCGTCGGGGCTCGCGGCGATCGCGCCCACCAGCCCGTTATCGAGCTGCTCGAGGATCGTCCCGTCGGCGGTGTTCCAGATGACGGTGCCGTACGTCTCCGCCTCGCCCAGCCGGATTGCATCGGCGGTGTGACTGGCCGCGATGCGGTCTCCGCCGGGCAGGAGGGCGAGGCCGATGCCGCTCAGATGCTCCCCGGGCAGCGCCTCATGTTCGGGCCCCTGCTCCTCGCGCGGCGGTGGAGAGGGGCGGGTGCGCTGCGCGGCTTCCTCGGCGCTGAGGCACTGGGTGGGTGACGCGGTCGGCAGCGCAGATTCGGGGGAGTCGGCGTCGGGGGAGTCGGAGTCAATTGGCTGCGTGGGCTCGGGATCCTTCCTGCGCAGGAGCCCGCAGCCGGCGAGGGGCAGTGCGGCCAGCAGAGCTCCCGCGACCAGCAAGGGGCGTCGATGCGGCTGAGGGGGCATGCTCAGTTCTCCTCTGTGACTCCGGCGTCCTCCATATACTGTTCCAGATCATCCATGGTCAGGTCATCGGAGAACTCGGCTCCGCGGTCGCGGGCATCGAGCTCGACGGGCTGGTCGAGGTACGGACCCCGCTCATCCTTCGGAGTATCCCAGTGCTCCCGCCAGGCATCGATCTCCTCGCGCGTGAAGCCATGCTCGTTGTACAGCCGCTCGTAGTCGTTCTTGGTGGAGTCTACGAAGGGGAGCCAGTCCCACATCCCGGGCTCAGTGTCCTTTGTGGCTTCCCACTGCGCGGCATGGCGTGCCTCATGGGCGAGGGTGTGCAGCAGGCGCGGGTTGTGCAGCGCGTCGCCGTCGATGGAGATCGAGTGGTTGCCGTCAGCATCGACCTCCCACCAGCCGTTGTAACCGGGGGGTGCTTCGAAGTCGATATCCACGTCCTCGAGCCCGTACCGCGCGAGCTCCTGCTCGATGATCTCGCGGGCGACAGCTTCGCGCTCCTCGTCGGACAGCTCGCGCCAGCGCTCGGCAACCTCGGGGTCCACCTCGCCGTAATAGGGGTCTTCGCCGGGATGGTTGGTCTTATCCACCGGTCCGTCCCCGGCGGTCTCGCCATCGCCTCCGCTGCCGGGGGCCGATACGCCGCCGTCGCTGTCGCCGCGGGAGGCCTGCTCCTGCTCCTGCAGATGCTGCGCGAGCTCCGTGGAGCGTGCGGAGACCTGCGTCGCAGTATCGGCCAGACGTTGCAGAGCCGTGGCGAAAGCGGCCCGGAAGCGTTCGGCATCCTCGCCCCGCCAGAACTCCTGGCTGCGAGTCAGGGAACTGCCGAGATCCGTCCCCAGCTCCTCCAGGCGTTGCTGATCGGTGCTCATCAGCTGGAGGTGCCCAGACACCTCGTCGGTGGTCATGCCGCAGAAGTTCATGGGCCCTCTCCTGGGTGAGCTCGTCAGTGCGGGCACGGGGTGCCCCGCCAGATCATCTCAGCGTAGAAAGGGCCCGGCCGGATGGCCATGGGGAGAGGTGCCCATTGATAAGGCCTTCGTGAGCTGAATTGAACTTATCAACTGGGCGCTCTCCGCCCTGTTCACCTGGCCGCAGCGGCGCGGGCCGCGCTAGGCAGGACCTCCGCGATCCGGTCCAGGATCTGATCGGTGTGCGCGGTGGAGACGAACCAGGCCTCGAAGGCCGACGGCGGCAGATGCACCCCGCCCTCGAGCATCGTGTGGAAGAAGCGGCCGAACGCGTCCGTGTCCTGCTCCTGTGCATCCGCGTAGTTCCGCACCGGCTCGCTCCGGAAGAACACCGAGAACAGGGTGCCGGCCCGCTGGATCACATGCGGCACGCTCGCGGCGTTCAGCGCCTCGGAGACCAGGTCCTGCAGTGCCTGCGAGGTCGCGCCCAGCTGCTGATACGCCGCCTCATCCAGGCCCGCGAAGGTCGCCAGGCCTGCTGCCGTCGCGAGCGGGTTCCCGGAAAGCGTGCCCGCCTGGTACACGGGGCCCAGCGGCGCCAGCAGGTCCATGAGGTCCGCGCGGCCTCCGAAGGCGCCCACCGGCAGCCCGCCGCCGATTACCTTCCCGAAGGTCATGAGATCCGGCGCCCAGTTCTGCTGCGTGCCGTCGGTCCCGCCGGGGCCATCGATCCCGTAGTAACCGGTGCGGGTGGCGCGGAAGCCGGTGAGCACCTCATCGGTGATCAGCAGTGCCCCGTGCTCATGGGCGAGGTCGTGCAGGAACGGCGTGAATCCCAGCCCGTCCTCGCTGCTCGGCGGGACGACGCCCATATTGCAGGGAGCGGCCTCGACGATCACCGCGGCGATCTCGCTCCCGCGCGCGGCGAACAGCTCCTGCACGGCTGCCCGGTCCCCGTAGGGGAGGACGACGGTGTCCTGCGCGGTGCCCGCGGTGACGCCCGCAGAGCCCGGCAGACCGAAGGTGGCCAGGCCGCTGCCGGCCTCGGCGAGCAGCGCATCGACATGCCCGTGGTAGTTGCCCGCGAACTTCACGATGACATCGCGGCCCGTGGCGCCGCGGGCCACCCGCAGGGCGCTCAGCACCGCTTCGGTGCCGGAGTTGACCATGCGGATCTTCTCCACCGGGCCGATGCGCGCGATGACCTCTTCGGCGAGCGCCACCTCCTGCGGCTGCGGCGCGCCGAAGGAGAGCCCGCGGGAGGCGGCCTGCTGCACGGCCTCCACCACCTGCGGATGCGCGTGCCCGAGGATCATCGGCCCCCAGGAACCGACGAGGTCCACGTACTCGCGCCCGTCCACATCAGTCAGCAGCGCCCCGGCGGCCGAGGCGATGTACGGCGGGGTGCCGCCCACGGAGCCGAAGGCCCGCACGGGCGAGTTCACGCCCGCGGGGATGACGCGCCGGGCGCGGGCGAACAGCTCCTCGGACAGGCCGTGCGGGGCAGGGGTGTGTGGGGCGATGGGCATGGGGGTCTCCTGGCTGAGAACATCGGGGGCTTATCCAGGCTACTCGGGTGATCAGAGCGACTGTGCGCAGCCTCGACGACCACCCGGCGACGCGGTAGAATCATCGACTACAAAAGTGATTCATGCGGCGTGGCGGTCTATACCGGCAGGCGGCGCCGAGCAGATGCGCGAGCGATGTGGAGGTGACGGTGATGGAAACCATCGGGCAGCGAGTCGATGCTGCGCGAGAGCGTGCTGGTCTGACGCAACGTCAGCTGGCGGCACGGACAGGTCTGCCCCAGGCCACGCTCAGCCGCGTGATCAACGGAACCCGGACTCCCAAGACGCCCGAACTACTGCGGATCGCTGCGGCAGCAGGGACGACCTTCGCGGAGCTGACCTCACAAGACCTGCCCGAGCGTGTGCAGACCGCCGCACGGACCACCAACGGTGGGGCGGCTGCTGATCTGCGCAAGCGGCTGCTCTACTTCATGGAGATCGACGTGCATCTCGATGATTGCGGAATTCAGGATCGACGGTGAGTAGACGTATCGAAGAGCAGGCCCGCGAGGCCGCGCTCGCGTTCCGCACGCAGCATGGCCTCGGAGTTCAGCCGATCGGGGACCTGATCTCCATGATCGAACAGACCACCGGGCATGACGTCGCGATCATCTCTGCTGATACGGACTCGCATGGACTGTCCATGCGTGACCCGGCGACGGGGCGCGTCTATATCGCGGTCGCCGCGACCCCGCACCCCATGCGGCAGCGCAGCACTCTCGCCCACGAGCTCGCCCACGTGATCTTCGAGGACTGGGAGGGACATGACCGCGACGGAGAGCGCCCGATGCAGGAGATTCGTGCCGACGCCTTTGCCCGGCATCTGCTCGCTCCAAGCAGCGGTGTCCAGCAGACGACCGAGCGGGCAGCAGGCGACCCCAGCGGGCACCTCTCCGATGTGGTGCAGCGTTATCTGGTATCCCCGGCGATCGCCGCCATTGTGCTGGCGGACTGCGGACTCATCTCTGCTGAGACCAAGACGGACCTCATGGGGCTCACCACGTATCAGGTCGCAGCCCGAAACGGGTGGCTGGACCAGTACCGTTCCCTCCAAGACGCCTCGAACCGCCAGAGAGCCCCGCAATCTCTGCTGCGTCGCGCAACAGCTGCCTACAGTGAGGGCCTTATCGGACTGCCGATCATCGCTGCGCTCCGCGGCTTACCCCTTGCGACGGTCCAGGCGGAATTCGACGACCTCGGTATCACGCCGCAGCCAGCTGACCCCACCGCATTCGAGCTGGACGAGCTGCCCGCGGTTGAGGTGGATCTGACCGGGCTCGCGGGAGACGAGCCCGATCGATGACTCACCGCCCGATCATGGACGCGGGGCCGGGCCTGAATTTCTTCTCGCAGAACAAGGAACGGCTGCTGTTCGCCATGCTCGGAGCGATCTGCGTCCCCGAGGCCGTTCACGAGGAAATCCTGCGCAAGGCACGAACTGATCGGCGGTTCTCCGCTGCGGAGCGAGTGCTCGGCAAAGTACCCGACCGTCTGCTCACGGTGCTGTCTGATGACGTGACCCCAGACCTTGAGCGCGTCGTGAGTCGCATGTGCCGTATGCCCTACGCCCAACGCATGGAGGCGAGCAAGGACCTCGGAGAAACCATGGTCATCGCCCACGCTGTGGTACTTGCAGAACAGGGGCGCGATGTCATCGTCCTTATCGATGACGGTGGGGGCCGAAACATGGCGGCGACGGAAGCTCAGCGCCTGCGCCGTCTGCGGGTAGCGGGCAGACCCGTCGGTTCCCTCTCGATCGTTGGCACGCTGACCATCTTGAAACGGGCCGCCGGATCGGAGCACCTCCCAGACCGAGCGGCACTGCGAACCCTCTACGCCAAGCTGCGCACCGTCGACGACGGCCTCCCGCCACTGACATCGACCGGCCTGCTCAGTCTTCCCGTGTGGTGATCACCAGGTCGCTCACGCGAACTCGCGCAGGTGATCGGGCAGGCCGGTGGTGAACCAGTCGGCCACCTCGCTGGCGTAGTAGGTCAGGACGGTGCTCGCGCCGGCGCGGCGGAAGGCCAGCAGGGACTCCAGCACGGTGCGGTCGCGGTCGATCCAGCCGTTCGCGGCGGCGGCCTCGATCATCGCGTACTCGCCGGAGACCTGGTAGGCGCCCACCGGCACGGGAGAGGCTTCGACCACCTGGGTGAGGACATCGAGGTAGGGCAGGCCGGGCTTGACCATCACGAGGTCCGCGCCCTCGGCCACGTCCAGGGCGAGCTCCCGCAGGGCCTCGCGGGCGTTCGCGGGATCCTGCTGGTAGGTGCGGCGATCCCCGGTCAGCGAAGAATCCACCGCCTCTCGGAAGGGGCCGTAGAACGCCGAGGCGTACTTCGCGGTGTACGCGAAGATCCCCACATCGGCGCAGCCTGCCGCATCCAGGGCGTCGCGCACCGCGGCGACCTGGCCGTCCATCATCCCCGAGGGGCCTAGCAGATGCGCCCCGGCCTCCGCCTGCGAGAGCGCCATCTCGCGGTAGCGCGCAAGCGTCGCGTCGTTGTCCACGTGCCCGGCAGCATCCAGCACGCCGCAGTGCCCGTGGTCGGTGAACTCATCCAGGCACAGATCTGCCATGAGCACCGTCGCATCCCCCAGCTCGGACCGCAGCCGGGCGAGCGCCCGGTTCAGCACGCCGTCCGGATCGGTGGCACCGGAGCCGACGGGGTCCTTGCGCTCGGGCACGCCGAACAGCATCAGCCCGCCCACACCGCGCTCCACCGCCTGCTCGGCAGCGCGCAGCAGCGAATCCTCCGTGTGCTGCACAACCCCCGGCATCGAGCTGACGGGCCGATCCTCCCGCGCACCCTCGCGCACGAACATCGGCAGCACCAGATCCGCCGGCCGCAGCGTGGTCTCCCGCACCAGGGAACGCATCGCAGAGGAGCTGCGCAGGCGGCGCGGACGCTCGATCGGGCCCGGCACATCAGGCAGAGCAGGCAGGGCAGAGGAGGCAGGCTGGGCATCGGAGGCAGGCTGGGCAGGGGACGCAGGGCGGGTCATGAGGACTCCTTCGTGGTCGGGGAGAGGACAGCGCAGACGGCATCGGCGAGCGAGGCATCGGTGGGGGCGCTGGCCTGAGCGGCGACAACCAGCCCCACTTCCCGCACCGCAGAGGAGGTGGGGGAGCCGATGGTCACCAGCGGGGTCAGTGGATCCGGATCGAGCTCTACGAGGCGCCGGGCGGCCTGAGAGCTGGTGAGCACGACCGCACCGTAGCCGCCGCCGCGCAGGCGTTCGCACACTGCGGGCTCCACGGCGGCGGGGACGGGACAGTACGCGTCGATCCGCTGCACCTGGTAGCCGGCTGCGCGCAGACCGTCCGGGACGGTGGGGGCGGCGGCCGTGGAGACCGGCAGCAGCACCCGGGAGGTCTCCGGGGCGGGCGGGAGCTGTTCGATGAGCGAGGCCCCGGATCCGGCCGCGACCAGGTGGGGGCGTATCCCGGCGCTGCGCAGCGCCGCCGCGGTGCCCTCCCCAACGGCGAGCACCTGCGTGGCCCCGTCAATGTCGAGCCGCTCATCGGCCCCGGTGAGAACCTCCACCGTGGTGCGGGAGGTGACCACCAGATGCGTGAACGCCCCGGCGGCGAGACCCTCCCGGGCGCGGGCAAGCTGCGCGGCATCCCCAGGCACGAGCTCCAGCAGCGGCACGTGCTCAGCCGTGACGCCCCGCGCCGCGAGCAGGGTGAGCAGCCCGCCAGCCCGGCCCGCGGGTCGGGTGACCAGGACCGGGAGGGCTGCTGCGGCCGACGGGGAGACCATCAGGTGCGGGCCTGCTCGAGGATCTCGCCCGCCCCACGCTCCAGCAGCTCGGCGGCGAGCTGCTCCCCGAGGCGGGCGGGCGCGGACGAAGGGCCGCTCAGCGGACCGGCGGCCGGATCCCACGGGATCTCGGCGCTGCCGTTCACGGCGTGGCTGCCATCGGGCCGGATCGCCAGTGCCCGCAGACGCAGGGCGCCACCGGCGGTGACCTCGGCAAGCGCCGCGACGGGGGCGGAGCAGCCGGCTTCGAGGGCCCGCAGCAGCGCCCGCTCCGCGGTGACGGCAGCGCGGGTCTGCGGATCCTCGACCACCTGCAGTCGCTCGGCGAGCCAGGGGCTTTCCTGCACGGCCTGCGCGGTGACCTCCACGGCGAGCGCCCCCTGCGCGGGGGCCGGCAGCATCACCGCGGGATCCAGCAGCTCGCTGATCGCCTCCGTGCGACCCACCCTCATGAGCCCCGAGGCGGCGAGCACCACCGCATCCAGATCCGCCTCCGGCCCGAGCGCGCGGGCCAGGCGCGTGCCGACGTTCCCGCGGATCCCCACCACGTCGAGGTCCGGCCGGGTACGCCGCAGCTGGGCTGCGCGGCGCGGGGAGCCGGTGCCCACCCGGGCCCCGTGCGGCAGCTCGGCAAGGGCAAGCCCCTCGCGGGCGCACAGCGCATCGCGGGGATCCTCCCGCGGCGGGACGCAGCCGAGCACGATCCCGTCGGCCGCAGCGGTGGGCAGATCCTTCAGGGAGTGGACGATCGCATCCACCTCACCGCCGAGCAGCGCCTGGCGCACGGCAGTCACGAACACGCCCGTGCCGCCGAGCTGCGCGAGCGGGGTGGTGCGGTCGCGGTCCCCGTGGGTGCTCACATGCACAAGCTCCACCGCGCGGCCGGAGCCCGCCACGAGCTGCTCGCCCACCTGTCGGGACTGGGTGAGGGCGAGCTCGCTGGCGCGCGTGCCGATCCGCAGCGGGGCTAACTCAGTGGTATCGCTCATGCGTCCTTCCCGGCGGCCGCGCGGGCCCGCTCCACGTCCTCAGCAGAATCCACGCCGCTCGTGGTGGGGCGGCACAGCCGACCCACGCAGCACTGCGGCCCGCACACATCGGGGGTGCCGCCGAAATCCGTGACCTCCCGGCGCGGGAACGCCGGGTCCAGCCGTTCCTGGATCAGGTCCGCGAGCGCGGCGATGAACCGCGGATCAGTCCCCGCGGTGGGGGTGCGACGGAAGGCCAGACCATGCTCGGCAGCGGTGTCCTTCGCCTCGGTGTCCAGGTCCCACACCACCTCCACATGGTCGGTGACGAATCCGATCGGCACCACGATGACCGCATCGGCGGCCTTCTGCGCGGCAAGCTCGGTGATCACATCGTTGACGTCGGGGTCGAGCCACGGAATATGCGGGGCGCCCGAACGGGACTGATACACCAGTTCCCAGGAGGGCAGCGCGGCAGCGCCCCCATCGGCTCCCGTGCCCGCGAGCTGCTCCATCACCCAGCGGCAGGCCGCCACGTGCTGATCGACGTACCAGCCACCGGATCCGGGCCGACGGGTCTCTGCCGGGCCGGAGGCCTCCGCCATCGACAGCGGCACCGAGTGGGTGGAGAACAGCACCCGGATCCGATCCGGCGCATGGCCCTCGGCGGCCAGCTCATCCAGGGCCGTGCGCACCCCGTCAGCCACCGGCTCGAGGAAACCGGGGTGGTTGAAGTACACGCGGACCTTGTCGATCGTCACCCCACCGACGAGGCCCGTCTCCTCGAGCGCCATCGCGAAGTCCTCGCGGTACTGGCGGCAGGAGGAGTAGGAGGAGTAGGCGCTCGTCACCAGGCCCAGGGCGTGGCGTTTCCCGTCGGCGTGCATCGAGCGCAGCGCCTCGGTGTTGTACGGCTCCCAGTTGCGGTTGCCGAAATAGACCGGCAGGTCCACGCCGCGCTCGGCGAGCTCGGCCTCAAGAGCGCTGATCATGGCGCGGTTCTGCGCGGTGATGGGGGAGACGCCGCCGAGCGCCCGGTAGTGCCCGGCCACCTCCTCGAGGCGCTCATCGGGGATGCCGCGCCCGCGCGTGACATTGCGCAAGAACGGGATCACATCCTCCTGCCCGGCGGGGCCGCCGAAAGAGGAGAACAGGATCGCATCGAAGGCCCGGGGCTCACCGCGCCGGGTATGCGTCTGGGAGGTCTGAGTCACCGGAGTCATCTGATCGGTCATCGGGTCGCTCCTGGGGGTTCAGGCCAGCAGCGCCGCGACGTCCGCGAGGGAGTTCAGGCGGCGGCCGGTGTGGAAGGGCAGCTCATCGCGCACATGCAGCCGTGCATCGGAGTAGCGCAGGTGACGCATCATGTCCACCAGGTCATGCAGGTCATCGGCCTCGAAGCTCAGCAGCCACTCGTAGTCCCCGAGGGCGAAGGCGGCCACGGTGTTGGCGTTCACCTGCGGGAAGTCGCGGCCCAGCATCCCGTGCTCGCGCAGCATCCGGTTCCGCTCCTCGTCCTCGAGCAGGTACCAGTCGTAGCTGCGCACAAAGGGGTACACGGTGATCCACTGCTTGCGCTCGGTGCCGGGCACCATGAAGGAGGGCACGTGCCCCTTGGCGAACTCGGCCAGGCGGTGCACGCCGACGGCCGCCCATTCGCCGCTCAGCCAGGTCCCGGCCACGGAGCGCTCGAACTCCCGCAGCGCGGACTGCAGGGCAGCGGGCTCATCGGCCGCGAGCCACAGCATGAGGTCATCCTCCGCCCGGAAACCGGAAACGTCGTAGAAGCCCAGCAGCTCGGCGCCCTCGGCCTCGATCAGCCGGGTCACCTCCTCCAGAGCGGTGACGCAGGCCTCCTGCGTGATCTCGCCGTCCTCGGTGAGGCCCGAGATCCGGCGGAACACCGTGTAGCTCGTGTAGCGGGTGGTGGTGGCGATCTCTTCGGGGGTGGGGCTCATCAGGGGTTTCCTTCCTTACGGGTGGGAGACGTGGCGGCAGAATCGGAGGTGGTCGGGGCGTTCTCGGCGCGGAGGATCGCGTCGATCCCGGTGCCCGAGCGCCAGGAGCCGACGAGCTCGAGCGTCGGCTCCGCGGCGAGGGTCTCGGTGAGGCGGGTCAGCGCCGCGCGATGCCCGGGCAGGCGTTGGCGCATGGCACGGTCCCAGTCGATCACCGCCGCATCGTGCAGGTGCTTGCGCGTCAGCGGCGTGCGGAGGATCGCGGCGGCATCGGCGAGGGCGAGGTCCACCAGGCCCTCTCGGTCCGGCAGCTCCTCGCCGGGCCGGCCGTAGGACAGGCGCACCAGGTGCGGGGCAGTCAGCTCCGGCAGGGCTTCGTGCAGCTGGCGGGCGACGTGCTCCCATTTGGCGCTCGCATGGGTGAGGGCCTTCGCACGGATCCCGGGGGTGCCGGGGGCGACGAGCGCCCCGGTGCCCGAGGGGAAGGCATCCAGCGCCGGGGCGTCCAGCAGCAGCGCCACCAGGCGCACCCGGGCCGATGGGGCCTGCGGGATCGCCGTGGAGATCGCCGGTGCTGCCTCGGCGAGCAGGTCCCGGGTGATATCCGGCGGGCAGGCGAGCACCAGATGCGCCGTCTCCAGGTGCTCCCCGCCCGCGGTTCGCACCCGCCAGGTGTGCTCGGTGCGCTCCACCGAAGTAGCGGGGGTGCCGGTGCGCAGCAGCGCCCCACCGGCCAGCAGCTGCTCGCGCAGCGCGGCCGGCAGCGCCGCCATCGTCGGGGCCAGGGAATGCACCCGCGTCCCGGCACTGGAGGTGCTCCTCCCGCGCAGGTGCCGCACGGTACGCACCAGGGAGCCGTGCTCGCGCAGCCCGGTGGCGAGCTGTGGCGCGGCAGCCGCGAACTCGGTGCTCGCCGGGTCGGTGGAATGCACGCCGCCGATCACGGGGGCGACCAGCCGCTCGAGCACCCGTCGGCCCAGGCGCCGCTGGATCACCTGCGCGACGGTTGCCCCGTCGCGGGAGCCGAGGCGGGCCGGCAGCAGCGGTTCGAGGGCGGCGCGCAGCGCCCCCGGCCAGCCCAGCACTGCCCGCACATCCCGTGCGAGCGGCCGCGCCGGCACGCCCAGCAGCGCCGCCGCCGGGGCCCGGTGCACTCCCGCAGCAGAGACCAGACGCGATCCCAGGCCCTCCCGCGGGGAGACGATCTGCTCCTCGAGCCCCAGCTCAGCGGCCAGCGCGTCGACGGCCCCGGCGCTGATCGAGTAGGCCTCGGCGCCGCTGTTGATCGGGCAGTCGGCGAGGTCCTGCGCGGCGATCGCCCCGCCCACCTCATCGGCCGCCTCGAGCAGCACGACGCGGCGCCCAGCGGCCTGGTGACGCCGGGCGGCGAGCAGCCCCGCAAGGCCCCCGCCGATGACGAGCACATCACCGCTCATCGCGGCTCCCGACGCTGCTCATGCAGGAAGGCGACGAGATCGGTGAGGACCTGGGGGTCGGTCTGCGGCGGCACGCCGTGCCCCAGGTTCACCACGTGGCCGCTCGCACCGGCACCGGCCGCGAGCACATCCAGGGCCTCGGCCTGGCGCACCTGCTCGGAGCTGAACAGGACGGCGGGGTCGATATTGCCCTGCACCGGGGTGCCCTCGGGGAGCGCAGCGATCGCCGTGTCCAGGCGCAGGCGGTGATCCACGCCCATCACGGTCGCACCCGCGGCGTGCATCGGCCCCAGCAGATGCGCCGCGCCCACCCCGAAGTGGATGCGCGGCACCGGCAGGTCGGCCACATGCGCGAACGCGGCGGCGGAGTGCTGCTGGACGTGCTCGAGGTACTGGTCGGCACTGAGCGACCCCACCCAGGAGTCGAACAGCTGCACCCCGGAGGCGCCGGCGAGCACCTGGGCGCGCAGGAACCGTCCGGAGAGCTCAGCGACCCAGGCGGCCAGGCGCGCCCACAGCTCCGGGCGGGTGCGCATGAGGGAGCGGGTGCGCAGGTGGTCACGGCTCGGTCCGCCCTCCACGAGGTAGCTCGCGACCGTGAAGGGGGCACCGGCGAAACCGAGCAGCGGCGTGGTGCCGAGCTCCCGCACCGTCAGCGCGACCGCCTCACGGATCGGATCGAGCGCCGCCTCATAGTCCTCCCCGAGCTGCGGCAGCGCAGCGATATCCGCCTCGCTGCGCAGGGGGTGCTCGACCACGGGCCCGACGCCGGGGCGGATCTCCACCCCGAGCCCGGCCAGGCGCACCGGCACCACGATGTCGGAGAAGAAGATCCCGGCATCGACCCGGTGGCGCCGCACCGGCTGGACGGTGATCTCGGCGGCGAGCTCGGGAGTGAGGCAGGCATCGAGCATCGCGGTGCCCTCGCGGGCGGCCCGGTACTCGGGCAGGGACCGCCCGGCCTGTCGCATGAACCACACACTGGGTGTGAGTCCGCGCACGCCACGCAGCTCGCCCAGCAGCGCGGAATCAGCGACCCCGCCGTCGGTGGTGGGGCGGGTCGCGGGGGGAGTGGGACGAGGGCCATGGCCGGGCACGACGCGACACTCGTGTTCCTTGACCCGCCGTATGACGTCACCACAGAGCAGGTCGAGGAGCTGCTCGTGGCACTGCGGCCCGCGCTCACCGATGAGGCGCTTGTGGTGATCGAACG
>NZ_JALLAL010000066.1:0-13092 GCF_023062615.1 Brachybacterium sp. Marseille-Q7125
AGCTCAGCCTATGCCGCGCGGGGCCGCCGCGGCGGGGCCCATCGGCCTGTTCGGGGTGGCTCACTGTGGCCGACGGTGGCGGGGCGCTGGGGCGTGACTGGAGCGGGGCGCTGGGGCCCGACCGGGGTGGCTCACTGTGGCCCGGGTCTCCGCTCTGACCGGTGCGGATGGCTGTGACTCCATCTTTTGGTGGATCCGTGGACGCGGCGGGCTTCGTAGCGTCGAGGGCATGAAACGTCTGCTCACCACCTCGCTCGTCTACATGATCCTCGGCCTGCTCAGCGGGGTGTTCTACCGCGAGTACACCAAGTTCACCGACAACCTCGGCGAACCCACGCAGCTCGCGACCCTGCACACCCACCTGTTGGTGCTGGGCATGGTCATGTTCCTCGTGGTGCTCGCCCTGGATGCGGTGCTGCACCTGAGCGGTCGCCGCTCCTTCACCGTCTTCTACTGGACCTACAACATCGGCCTCGTGCTGACCGTGATCATGCAGGCCGTGCGGGGCTTCCTGACCCTGGACGGGCAGGATCCCGCCGAGACCACCGCCGCGATCCCCGGCATCGCGGGCCTGGGCCACATCATCCTGACCATCGGACTGGTCTCGCTGTTCGTGGCGCTGTTCAAGGCCGTCGGCGAGCGCACCGCCGAGCCTGCCGCCCGCGTGGAGCCCGCCAGCACCCGCGCCTGACTCTGCCCGCGCGCCCGTCACCCGCGGGCGGCGGGGGAGAGTTCGCGCTGCAGGAACAGCGTGGCCGCGCCGAGCGCGCCGACGTCGTCCCCGCGCTGCGAGGTGAGGATCTCCACCTCCCGAGGCCGACGCAGCCGGGCGTGCCGCGAGCGTTCCAGCACGCGGCCCAGGGCCATCGGCTCGAGCGCAGCCCAGTTCGGCCCGCCGATGATCACGCGATGCGGATCGTGCACGTCGATCAGGGTGCGCAGCGCCTCGCCGAGCGCGAGCCCGAAGTCCTCCACGAGCTGCCGCGCCCCGGCATCCCCATCGGCCGCGAGAGAGGTGAGGCCCGCGAGGCGCTCCGCGGTGGGCAGGTCCGGGTCCGGGAGCGGCACCCCCAGCTGCTCGGCCCGCTCGAGCAGCGCGGCCCCGTCGGTGTACAGACTCAGGCAGGCGCGTCGGCCGCATGAGCATTCGGCGCCCTCCAGGCCCGTGGGCAGGTGCCCGATCTCCCCGGCGAGCGCCCCCGCGCCGTGATGGACGGTCCCGCCGACGCTCACCGCGGACCCGATGCCGGCGCCGATGTACAGGTAGAGCACCGTCTCGCCCGTCGGCTGCGGGGTGGACCACATTTCCGCGGTGAGCGCCGCGTTCGTGTCCTTGTCCAGCACCACCGGCAGTCCGGTGCGGGCGCGCAGACGCTTCACCACCGGCATATCCCGCCAGCCCGGCAGCCAGGGCGGATCGACGATCACGCCGCGCGTGACATCGATCGGGCCGGGGCTCGCCACCCCGATGCCCAGCAGCGCCTCGTCGACGTCGCGGCCATCGGGGGTGCGCCAGCCTTCCTCGTGCAGGGTCTGGGTCACCGCGGTGAGCTCCGCGGCGATGCGGTCCACATCGCCCTCCGGGTCGCGGCTGGGGGCGGGCAGTCTCCGCTCGGTCACCACGGAAGTCAGCAGATCCGCGATGACCAGGGAGATTGCCGACGGGTCCAGGTGCACCCCCGCTACGAGCTGGGCGGTAGGCACGAGTCGCAGCACGGTGGCGGGCTTGCCGCGGCCGACGGTGACGGTGCCGGCGGTGGAGATGATCCCGCGGTCCAGCAGACGCCGCACGATCAGCGAGACCGTCTGCCGCGACAGCCCGGTGCGGCGCACCACCTCCGACTGCGAGGTCCCGTCGGGGGCGTGTCGGATGAGGTCCAGCACGAGCAGCTCGTTGCGCAGCCCGAGATCCAGCATCGTGCGTCCTTGCACGGTCCTCACTCCCTTGCGATCTCCGACGCCCCGGCTTTTGTCCGATGGTGTGAGTAATGTACGTCACGTGGCCGGGGTTGTGCATCGGCGTGCCTGCCCGCGCCCGCCCTGCCACCTACGCCCCCGCGCCCGCCGGCGTCCGCTCAGCCGGACTGTTGTCTCTCTGCCCGGCGCACAGGTCGGATACAGTCACCAGTGAGCGTCAGCCGTTGATCCGCCGGTCCGTCGGGCCGGGTGCGATCGCCGCTGCGACGCCGAATCCATGAGCCGAGGGAGGCCCCATGTCCGAGTCCACCGCCATTGCGCCCGATCGCAACCTCGCCCTGGAACTGGTGCGCGTCACCGAGGCCGCAGCCATCGCCGGCGGCCGCTGGGTGGGCGCCGGGGACAAGAATCGGGCCGACGGGGCCGCCGTCGACGCGATGCGCTCCTTCATGGATTCTGTGCGGATGAACGGCACCGTCGTCATCGGCGAGGGCGAGAAGGATGAGGCGCCCATGCTGTTCAACGGCGAGAAGGTGGGCGATGGCACCGGGCCCGACGTGGATGTCGCGGTGGACCCGATCGACGGCACCCGCCTGACGGCCCTCGGCTACAACAACGCGCTGTCCGTGTTCGCGGTCGCTGAGAAGGGCTCGATGTTCGACCCCTCGGCCGTGTTCTACATGGAGAAGATGGTGGTGGGCCCGGAGGCGGCGGACTTCGTGGATCTGCGCCTGCCGGTCAAGCAGAACATCCACCTGGTCGCCAAGGCCCTGGACAAGCCCGTGCACCAGGTCAATGTGTGCGTGCTTGAGCGCCCCCGCCATGAGCAGCTGGTGCGCGAGATCCGCGAGGCCGGGGCGCGCGTCAAATTCATCATGGACGGCGATGTGGCCGGTGCGATCGCCGCTGCCCGCGGCACCGGTGTGGACATGCTGCTGGGCACCGGCGGCACCCCCGAGGGCATCGTCGCAGCCTGCGCCATCAAGGCCACCGGCGGCATGATCCAGGGGCGGCTGGCCCCCACCGATGAGGCCGAGAAGCAGAAGGCCCTGGATGCGGGCCTGGACCTCGAGGCGGTGCTGACCACGGGCGATCTGGTGCGCTCGGACAACTGTTACTTCGCCGCCACCGGCATCACCGACGGCGAGCTGCTGCGCGGCGTGCGCTACGAGGGCCGCCGCATCATCACCGAATCGATCGTCATGCGCTCCACCTCCGGCACCGTCCGCACCGTCGAGGCGGAGCACCAGCCGGAGAAGTGGTCCCGCTGGCTCGACCACTGAGCCGAGCGTCGGGATTGCTTGCGGTCATCCCGACCAGAACTGATCTAGGGTGACGCCATGAACACTCCGGCACCGCCGCCTGCGATCAGGGTCGCTGTGGACCTCGTCGTGCTCACCCTGCGCAAGGGCCGCCTGTCCGTGCTGCTCATCCAGCGTGATGATGAGCCGTTCAAGGGCGCCTGGGCGCTGCCCGGCGGGTTCGTCACGGAGAACGAGGACCTCGACCACGCCGCCCATCGGGTGCTGTCCGATGAGGCGTCGCTGGGCGCCGGGGTGGTGCACCTTGAGCAGGTGCGCACCTTCGGCACCCCGGGCCGCGACCCCCGCGGACACGTGGTCGCGGTGGCGTTCATGGCGCTCGGCGCGGATCTGCCCGATCCGGAGCGTGGCGCCGATGTGGCCGATGCCCGCTGGTGGCCGCTCGAGGACCTCGCCGAGGTGCCGCTGGCCTTCGACCACGCGCACGTGCTCGAGGTGTCCGTGGACCGTGCCCGCTCCAAGCTCGAATACACCACGCTCGCGGTGACGTTCCTGCCCGAGGAGTTCACGATCTCCCAGCTGCGCGGCGTGTACGAAAGCGTGTGGGGCCGCCGCCTGGATGCCGGGAACTTCCACCGCAAGGCCACGCGCACCCCCGGGTTCGTGGAGGATGCGGGGCACCATGCGGAGCCGACGGGTGGGCGCCCGGCCCGGCTGTACCGCGCCGGCGGCGGAACCTCGCTCATGCCGCCGCTGCTGCGCGGAGTGGACTGAGGTCCTGGCGCGCAGGGCAGCGTGCGGCGCTGGCGCCATCGGCCGCGCGCGATGCCGGGCCCGTGGGATCATCCGGGCATGAGCACCGACCAGCCCGATGCTGCCCGCCCCGAGCCACCGCGCGATGACGCGCCGACGGCGCCGACCAAGCACACGGCGCCGACCGCGCAGGCCGCATCGACCGAGCACGCTGCGCCGGGAGCCCCCGAGGCCCTCGCGGCCGCCTATGCAGCACGTCGCGCCGAGGTCCACGCCCTTTCCCGCGCCTTGCACGCGGATCCGGAGATCGCTTTCGCGGAACATCGCAGCGCCGAACGCTGCGCCGCGCTCCTCGAGCAGGCCGGGTTCACGCTCGAGCGTGGCGTCGGGGAGTTGCCCACCGCCTTCACCGCGACGCTCGGCACCGGCTCGCTGGTGGCGGTGCTGTGCGTGGAGTACGACGCGCTGCCCGGCATCGGCCATGGCTGCGGGCACAATCTCATCGCCGGAGCCTCCGTCGGCGCAGCCCTTGCGCTCGCCGACCCGGCTCTGCTGGAGGACCTGGATCTCACGCTGCGGGTCATCGGCAGCCCCGCGGAGGAGCACGGCGGCGGCAAGCAACTGCTCATCGAGCGCGGCGTGTTCGACGGAGCGCACCTGGCGCTCATGAGCCACCCCACTCCGGCCACCGACACCTATGACGTGCTGGGCTCCACCAGCCAGGCGGTGGGCCGCTGGCGCGCCACCTTCACCGGCCGCGGCGCCCATGCCGCCGCAAACCCGGCCGACGGAATCAACGCCAACGATGCCGCAGTCCTCGCGCAGGTCGCCGCCGGTCTGCTGCGCCAGCGGATGCTCGACGGGCAGCGCGTAGCGCTCGTGCCGCAGGCCGACGGCGTCACCAACATCGTCCCGGAGCAGGCGGTCGTGGACTTCGAATGCCGGGCGCTGACCCGCGAGCAGTTCGCGGTGCTGCGCGATCGCCTCCTGGCCTGCTTCGAGGGAGCGGCGCTCGCGACCGGTACCACGGTGGAGATCGTGGAGACCGAGCCGGTCTATGAGCCGCTGCGCCAGGACCCCGACCTCGGGGCCGCGTGGAACCGGGCGATGCAGCGCCGGGGCCGCCCACTCGACGGTTCGCTCGGCGTCTCAGCCGCTTCCACCGACATGGGCAACGTCTCCCAGCGCCTGCCGGGCCTGCACCCCTTTGTCGGCATCACCGGGGCGGGCGGCGCCCTGCACACTCGCGAATTCGCCGAGCACGCCGCGAGCGGCGAGGGCTACCGGCTCATGGACGACTGCGCGGTCGCGATGGCGCAGATCATCGCGGAGATCGCGGCCGACGGGGAGGTGCGCCGGCGGGTCATCGACCGGGCGCGGGCGATGGCTGGGGCGCGGGCGATGACTGAGGAGAGCCGGGAGCGCGAATGACACTCACCCGTCGGCACCTTCTGCGCGCTTCGCTGCTGCTCTCACCCGCCGTGGTGCTGCCCGCCTGCACGGACCGCGATCCGCAGCCCGAGGAGCCCGAGCCGAGCCCGGTCGCGGAGATCGGCGTAGAGGTGCTCGCGCCGTCCGGAGAGGTCTCGGCGGTGCTGGACGCCGCGGGGGATGAGCTCGGGGTGGTGCTGCGCGACGCCGACGGCGAGGATTTCTGGGCCGATGACTTCAGCTACGACCCCGCCGCGCCGCCTGCTCTGCTGTGGGAGACGCAGGCGGATCGGCTCTGGGTGCTGCCCGCCGAGGGCGAGCCGGTGCGCATCGCGCAGGACGCGCAGGGGGCATGGCGCCAGCAGGCCGGAGAGCAGCCTCCGCCTGAGGTCTCAAAGTGGCTCTGACCTGCGGGTGTGCGGGTTCTGTGGCGGGACCCAGGTCCCGGTCCGACGGGGCTGTGGCGGCCTACTGTTAAGGCACCATCGACTCCGGGACCACCCCTTCGGGTCCTGTCGAGACGATGAGGACCCCGGGTCGGCAGGGGAGAGCGGACCCGGTGACAGGGCGGTGGGCCATCGGCTCACCGCCCTGCGTCCTGCCAAGGGGGCTGCGCCGGGCCGCCCAGCCCCGACACCAGCCCGGGAGAACCCCGCCACCAATAGTTGAATATTGGACCAGAGTTCGGGAGTAGCGCCACGTCTCCCGCGATCTCACCATGGACGCCGTCACCCTGCGGGTGGGCGACCTCGAGCTCATGAGCTCCTACTACGAGAACGCCCTGGCTCTGGCCCCGCTCGAGGGGCAGGGCCGTCCCGGCGGCGAGGTCCACCGCGTGTTGGGTCGGGGGCAGGTCCCCTTCGTGCGGCTCATCGCGACCCCCGGCCTGCCGGGCGTGGACCCGCGCCAGGCCGGCCTGTTCCACACCGCCTTCCTCTTCGAGGACCGGGCCGCGCTGACCGCCGGCCTCAGCCGCGCGGGCCTCTCCTTCGCCGACACCGGCCGCTCGGTCCGAGTCGAGGACCCGTGGGGCACCCCGGTCACCCTGAGCCTGCCGGGCACCGGCACCGAGGAGCTGCTCGCCCGCTGAGTATCCGCGGACGCGGAGCCGGGCAGCGCTGACGCAGGTTGGCCGCACTCCCTGCTCCAGAAGTGCGACGAGGTCGGCCGGCGCCTCAGGCGCGGGCAGCGGAGCCCGTGGCGGGCTCCGGCTCCTCCTCGTCCGCGCCGTCCGGTCCGCCCTCGTCCGCGCCGAGCGTGCGCAGCGTGCGGCGCCGCTGGACCACCGCGCCGAGCAGCCCCAGAACGACGCCGAGCACCAGCCAGCCCGACAGCCAGGCGAGGTCCCCGGCCGGGTCGATCCAGCCGCCGCCGATCGCTCCGCGGAAGGCGTCGACCGCATGGGTCATCGGCAGGTACGGGTGGAGCATCTGGAAGAAGCCCGGCAGGGTCGGGACCGGGTAGGTGCCGCCCGCCCCGGAGATCTGCATCGCGATCAGCACCAGGGCGACGAACTTCCCGACCGGCCCGAACAGGGCGCCGAAGCCGTGGTTCAGGGCGACGAACACCAGCGAGGTCAGCCCCGCGAGCCCGAACATCAGCGGCAGGTCGTCGATGGTGAGGCCGATCAGCCAGTGCAGAGCCCCGACGGCGATCAGCGTCTGGACGAGACCCAGCAGGAAGGCGGGGATGAGCCCGCCTGCCAGCAGTCGCACCGGCCCCGTCCCGCGCGCCATCGCGTCGGAGGAGAACGGCGGCATCATCAGGAAGATCGCCATGCCGCCGACCCACAGGCTGATCGCGAGGAACAGCGGAGCGAGGCCCTCGCCGAAGCGGCCCAGATCGTGCAGGCGCTCGAAGTCCATCTGCACCGCGTCCGAGGCGGTGCTGGCGAGCGCGCTGCTCTCCTCGTCGGAGTAGGAGGGGACGTCGTCCTTCGCATCGGAGAGGCCGTCGGCGAGCTCGGTCGAGCCGTCGTCGAGCTTGCCGGCGCCGTCGTCCAGGTCGGTCGCGCCGTCGGCGAGCTGCGTCGCCCCGTCGTCCACCTGGCGGGCGCCGTCGGCGAGGTCCGCCAAGCCGTCCGCGAGGGTGCCGGAGCCGTCGGCGAGCTGCTGCGCCCCGTCGCGGGCCTCGCCCGTCTTGTCGGCGAGCGTGCCGGCGCCGTCCCTGAGGGTGCCGGTGCCGGCGGCGAGCTGATCAGCGCCGTCGCGGGCCGAGCCCACGCCGTCGGTGTACTGGGTGACGCCGGAGGCGAGGTCCTGGGCGCCGTCGCGGGCGGTGCCCGTTGCGGCGGCGAGCTGGTCCGCGCCGGAGGCGACCTCGCGGGCGCCGGAGTTCAGACGGTGGATGTCCTGCACGCCCTGGTCCAGGGTGCGGTACGCCTCGGGCAGCGCGCGGGCGGCGGTGCGGGCCTGGTCGGCGAGCTCGCCGGCGAGGTCGGAGGCGCTCTGGCCAGGCTCGGCGGACGGGACGGCGGAGGCGAGGTCCTCCCGCACCGTGTCGAGGTCGCTGCTGAGGGTCGAGGTGTCCTCGGCGAGGGTCGAGGTGGTGCCCTCGAGAGCAGCGGCGCCCTCGGCGAGTGCCGAGGTGGTGGTGGAGAGGGTCTCGATGTACTTCTCGATATCGGAGGCGGCGTCGCTCATGCCCTCGGCGGTGTCGGCGACGTCGGTGGAGGTCTCCGCAGCGGTCCGGGCCAGGCGGTTGGCCTCGGCCGCCTTGGCGGTGGCGGTCTCGGCGTCCTCGCGGACCTTCTGCGTGGTGCCGGCGAGCTCCTCCGCCTTCTGGCAGACGGCTGACTCGGCCGCGGAAGGCTGCTCGGACCCCTCGCCGGGGCCTCCGCCGGCCTCGGCGCAGAGTCTTGCGAGCTCGTCGACGCCGTCGGCGAGCTCCCCGGCGGAGCCCTCGGAGGTCTCGGCGGACTGCGCCGAGGTGGAGGTGGCCTTGGCCGCGTCCTGCACGGCCTTGTCGAGCGTCTCGACGTCACCGGCGATCGACTCGGCGCCCTCGCGCAGGGTGCGGGCGTCCTGGGCACGATCGCCCGTGGACTCGTCGAGGTTCCGGGCGGTCTCGGCGAGCTCGCCGGCCTTCTCGTCGAGGCTCTCGGTGGTGTCTGCGATGATGGCGGCGGCCTCGACCGGGGCGTCCAGCAGCTCCGGCATCCCGTCGATCGCGCGCTCGAGGTCGTCGATCGCGGTGAGCAGGTCCTCGCTCGCCTGCTGCACGCTCTGCTCGGTCACGCCCAGCTCGCGGGCGCGCTCGGCGGCGTCAGTGACGGTCTCGTCCAGCTTCTGGGTACCGTCGGCGACCTGTCCCGCCCCGCCGGCGAGATCGCTCGCCCCGGTCGCGAGCTGCTCGGCGCCGCCGGCGAGCTCGTCCGCGCCCCTGCGCAGCGGCCGTCCCTTCTCGTCGAGGGTCGCCAGCCCGCCGGAGAGCTGCTGCGCACCGGCGTCGAGGGTCGCGACGCCGTTGCGCAGCGTGACCGCGCCGGAGGTGAGCTGATCCAGCCCGACCACCAGGTCGAGGCTGCCGGAGTGCAGGTCGACCGCGCCCGCGGCGAGCTCGGCGGACCCGTCCGCGAGCTGGCCGGTGCCGTCGGTGAGCTCAGCCGTGCCGTCGACCAGGTCGCCGGTGCCGTCGTGGAGTTTGCTCGCACCGTCCGAGAGCTCGGCGGCGCCGTCGGCCGCGTCCGCGATCCCGTCGTGGATCGTCGTGAAGCCGACGTAGATCTTGTCGAGGTACTCCTCGAGCACCGAGGCACGCAGCGCGTCCGTGAGCGCGGTGCCGATGGACTTGGTGAAGTTGCCGCCGACGTAGTTGACCGAGTCGTTCGTGGTCACGGTGATCATCGCGGGCGCCGCGTCCATCGCGTCGCCCCCGAGGGAGGCGATGTTCTCGGAGAAGTCGGAGGGGATCGCGACGGTGGCCCCGTAGGTGCCGTCGGCCAGGCCGCGCTCCGCCTCGGCGCGGGAGACCTCCACGAAGCGGTAGACGTTCTCCTGGTCCTTCTCCAGCAGGGTGTCCGTGAACTCCGCACCCACGTCGAGGTGGGAGACCTCGCCGTCGGGGCTCTCCGCGTCCGCGCCCGTGTCCTCGTTCACCACGGCGGCGGTGATCTGGTTCAGATGGTTGCTCGGGTCGATGAACGACCAGGTCATGTTGCCCGAGTAGACCAGCGGCACGAGCGCGAGGCCCGTGACGAACAGCGCCGCGATCGGCTTCTTCCACTCGCCGGGCAGCAGGGCGACCGCACCCCGTCCCGCAGCGGACGCGCCCCGACCGAGGGCGGCACCGGCGGTGCCGAGAGCGGACAGGACGGCGTGCAGCGCGGAGGAGAGCGCGGTGAGGAGAGCACGGAGATATCGCATCACGGGGCGACGATACATCCGTGTATCGAGGTTGTTGCCCCCTCTGTGATGAAGTGTGGTGGGAGGAACTCGGCCGCTCTCTCCAGCTCCGGTCGGCCGACGGGGGCAGACCCGGCCCGGGCGGCTCAGGCCGGCAGATCCACCACCCACGGCCGACGGGACATCCCTGCCGGGTCCCAGGACTCCAGCAGATCGGCCGCGGAGCGGCAGCCCGGCGCTCCCAGCGAGTCCCCGATCCGCTCGACGACGTCGGCCGCGCTCTCCCCGGCGGCGAGACGGTCCCGCAGCGTCACCGCGCCGTCGCGCTTGGCCAGTCGCGCGCCCGCGGTGTTCAGCGCGAGCGGGACGTGAGCGTAGGTCGGCTCGGGAAGGCCCAGCAGGTGCGCGAGATGGGCCTGGCGCGGGGCGGAGCTGAGCAGGTCGTCGCCGCGAACCACCTGATCGACCCCGGCCGCGGCGTCGTCGACCACGACGGCGAGGTTGTAGGCGACCACGCCGTCGCCGCGGCGCAGCACCAGGTCATCCACGCTGCCGGTCACCTCACCGGCCCACAGGTCCCGCACGCTCCACTGCGTCACCTCGGCGCGCAGGCGCAGCGCCGGCTCGCGCTGCAGCTGCCCCATCCGCTCGCGGCCCGCGGCGCGCTCCGCCTCAGTGAGGTTGCGGCAGGTGCCGGGGTAGGCGCCGGGCGGGGCATGCGGGGCCCGCGGCGCCTCCTGGATCTCCCGCCGCGTGCAGTAGCACTCGTAGACCGCGCCCGCGGCCTGCAGCTGGGCGATCGCGGCGGTGTACGCATCGCCGCGCTCGCTCTGATGCACGACCGCACCGTCCCAGTCGAGCCCCAGCTCCTCGAGGTCCTTGAGCTGCCGGGCCTCAGCGCCCTCGCGCACCCGATCCAGATCCTCCACGCGCAGACGGAAGGCCCGCTCGGTGCGCCGGGCCAGCACCCAGGCCAGAACGGCGGTGCGCAGATTCCCCAGGTGCAGGTCACCGCTGGGGGAGGGGGCGTAGCGGCCCGCCCCCTGCGGCGCCGCGGCCAGCAACGAGGTATCCAGCGAGGTCATAGCCGGAAGTCTACGGATCTCGGATCAGCAGCACGTCCCCGCTGCGCCCTCCCGGTACCGGAGCGTCCGCGGGCGCAGGCCGAAAGCCCAGGCGAAGTGCGAGCGCCCGCGAGCGGGCGTTGCCTCCGGCGGTCACGGCGATGACGCGTCGCGCGCCGCCGAGCGTCGGATGGGCGAGCACTGCCCGCATCGCCTCTGCCGCGACCCCCCGGCCCTGGGCCGAGGGGGCGAGCCGCCAATAGGCGCTGCGCTGCTCGCCCGCATCGGTCCTCAGGAGGCTGATCCCCACGACGCCCAGCAACCCCTCCGGCAGGTGACCGAGTGGTCCGTCGGGCCCGCGCTCTCCACCACCGCGCGAGCGCACCGTGAGGTACCCGGTGCCGTGGCGCTCCCAGCAGGTGATCCACTGTCCGAGCACCCAGCGCATCTGCGCGGCGGTCTCCACCGGCGCGGTCGAATCCGCCGTGAACACGCGCGGATCACGGTGCAGCGCCAGCAGCTCCGCGAGGTCGTCCCAGCCCACGGGATCCAGCCGCAGCCGCGCCGTGACCAGGGGAAAGTCCCCGGACATGCGGACGGCGCGGCACCCACCGTCCAGGGACGGGGATGCCGCGCCGTCGTTCACGGATGCTCCGTGGGGCGCTCGCGGGCGATCAGGCGTCGCCGCGGTGGGTGCCCTTCTTGTCGTCGTCGATCGAGATGTCCTGGTCGGACTCCACCTTCACGTCCTTGGGGGTCGTGTCGGAGGACCGATCAGCGGTGTTCAGGGAGGAGGCCACATCGCCGGCGTCGGCCGAGCCCACGGTGTCCTGCACGGTGGAGGAGTCGGTCTCGGTGGCGGAGGCGGCCGGGTAGTGGGCGCGCGCGAAGTCCGCGGGCGGGGCCCACGGATCCTCCACGGGGCGGGTCTTCTGCCACACCACGTAGCCCGCGGCGGCACCGGCGGCGGCCAGGCCCAGCAGCAGCAGGATCTTGCCCGCGCGGCCCTTCTTCGGCTGCGGGGTGGGCTGCAGGACGGCGTTCTTGATATCGCCCTGGCCCTTCTCGATCTCCTTGCGGGCGGCCTCCGCGGCAGCCTTGAGGACATTGCCGGTGGTGGTGGCGGTCTTGCGGGCGCGCGGCAGGTAGTCGTCCTGCACATCGTGACGCAGCTTCTCGGCACGCGGACCCAGGTCCTGCGAGAGCTTCTCGCCCCGGTCCATCAGACGCTGCTGCGCCTCCGCGGCCTTGACCTTGGCCTCGCGGGCACCCTCGGTGACCACGGGCCCCAGGGTCGCGGCGAGCTTCTGCAGCTCCTCGAGCGCCTGCTCCGCCTTCTGGCTCGCGGTACCGAAGGCATCCGCGGTGGTCGCGGCCTGCTTCTTGGACTTCTTGGCCTTGCGCTTGGTGCTCAGCGCCATGGGGATTCCCCTTTCGGTCGTCTCCGTCGGGCTGGTCCGACGGTGGTCCCTGGGCGCGGCCGACCGGCGGACTCCGTGGTGGATCGCGGCCGACGCACACCCGTGTGGTCCAACCCTACCGCGCGCGAGTCGTCCCGCTCACAGCCGATGTGGAGAACGGAACCTTTCGCACCGCCCCGCTGCCCCACATGAGATGTCCCGCTACCTCGATCAGACGTCCCGACGCCCCTGTGGGAGGATGAGCGCATGTTCGCAACTCTGCACACCAACCACGGGGACATCCGCCTGGAGCTGTTCCCCCACCATGCCCCCAAGACAGTCGAGAACTTCGTGGGCCTCGCCGAGGGCACCCGCGAGTTCAAGGACGCCGAGACCGGCGAGAAGACCACCCGCCCCTTCTACGACGGAGTGATCTTCCACCGCATCATCGCCGGCTTCATGATCCAGGGCGGCGACCCGCTGGGCACCGGCACCGGCGGCCCCGGCTACACCTTCGACGACGAGATCTCCGAGAAGAACTTCAACGAGCCCTACGTCCTGGCGATGGCCAACGCCGGCACCCGCCGCAATGCCCTGACCGGTCGGCCGGCCGGCACCAACGGCTCGCAGTTCTTCATCACCGTGGGCCCCACCCCGCACCTGCAGGGCAAGCACACCGTGTTCGGCGAGGTCGCCGATGAGGACTCCAAGAAGGTCGTCGACGAGATCGCCGCGGTCAAGACCGATATGCGCGACCGTCCGCTCGAGGACGTCGTGATCGAGAAGGTCACCATCGAGAAGTGAGGCCGACGGGGTCGTGACAGCGCGCGCTGTCACCGCCCCTGAGCCGTGACGGGGCCGATGGCCGGGCCGGGTGCGCACCGCACCCGCTGCGCCATCGGCCCCGTCGTCTCTCCCCGCC
>NZ_JALLAL010000067.1:0-12620 GCF_023062615.1 Brachybacterium sp. Marseille-Q7125
GGGCATCGGGGCGGGGCTCGCCGGCTGATACCACGCGTTGACCTCGGGCTGCTCCGCGGCCGGAGCCGCCGGGGCCGAGGGTGCTGAAGGCGCAGAGGGCGGCGGGGCAGCCGACGGGGCCGACGGGATCGGGGCAGCCGACGGGGCCGACGGGATCGGGGGCGCCGACGGGGCCGAGGCTTCGGCGGCCTGCGGCGCGGGCGCGGCGTGCGTCGGCCCGGGCGGCGGCGGAATCATGTCCGCTCCTCCCGCGGGGCGGACCACCGTGGCTTCCAGGTCCGGTTCATCGTCCACCTCATCGGCGGTGGAGCTGGCCCCGGGCACCGACTGGATCATCGGCTCCGGGGAGGCGGGACGCGTGGCGCCGAAGGGATCGACCATGATCTCGGAGCTGCTACCCTCGGCCAGCACCGTGACCTGCAGATCCCGGCCCGCGGCGCGGGTCTCCTCGACGGCGAGCTGCAGCAGCTGCCGGCGGGTCTCCGCCGGGTTCGGCGCACTCACCGGCTTCTCGCCGCGCGGGGTGTGCAGCACCCCCGTGCCGTCGGGGTGGATGATCATCCGCAGATCGCTCATGGCCGGGGCTCCTCCAGGGGGTCGCGTAGTCCGCGGTCCACTGTAGTCACCGCTCCGGCCCCCGGGTGACGGGTACGCCTGCGTGGATCACCCACCCCGCGTACGGGGGTGCGATGGAAACCACCGTCGCGGCTCGTCAGTTGCTGACGGGGTCGTAGTTCGGGTCCACGAGGAAGGCCTCGAACTGCTCCTGGTTGCCGTGCCACAGGTTCTGGTCACCGGCGAAGGCGCCGCTGTCGTTGTACTGCCAGATCTCCCAGGCGTTCCAGGTGCCGGGGATCTGGGTGCCGACGGGCGGCTCGGCGGTGTAGGCGGCCACGTGCAGCGGCACGTTCTCCGGCGCCCAGTTCGGGCCCACCTGCGCGTCCCAGAACCATGCGCCGGTGTACACCACGGGGGTGCGGCCGGTGCGCTCGCGGTAGCGGTCGATCCAGGCGACGATCCAGCCCTGCAGCTCCTCCATGCCCATGCCGTTGGGGTTGTCCTCGACATCGAGCATGCCGGGCATGGTGCGGCCGTCGTCGCTCCAGCCGCCGCCGTTGTCCACGAAGAAGTCGCACTCGGCCACGGGGTCGGAGTTGCCCGGCTCAGTCCAGTGGTAGGCGCCGTGCACCAGGCCGTGCTCGTAGGAGCCGCCGTACTGCTGGGAGAAGTACGGGTTCTTGTACCAGTTGCCCTGGGTGGCCTTGCAGTAGGCGAAGCGGGACCCGGCGGCGGCCTGCGCGGCCCAGTCCACATTGCCCTGGTGGGAGGAGACGTCCTGGCCGCGGATCGCGGTGTCCTCCGCCCGAGCCATGGTGGCCGGGAGGGTCAGGGCAGCGGCCCCGCCACCCAGCGCCGCGGTGGCGGCGAAGAAGGATCGACGGTCGAAGGAACGGGTGGTCGGGAACATCTCGGTTCAGCTCCTTGGCGCCGGGTGGCGCATGTCTCGAGGTCCTGTCGTTCTCGACGCTAAGGATCTGGCGGGCAGGCCACCACCGGCCGAAGGTGCTGTTCCCACTGCCGACGGGTCAGATGACCCGGCACGTTGGAGCCACACGGGAAGCAGGGTCAAAGAGCGGTAACTCATCACGCATGGCAGAACCTGCCATACCTATAGAGGAGGTGGTGAGATGCCGACGCGAAATGTTGTGCTCAGCGACCATCAGCACAAGCTCGTCGATTCACTGGTTTCGACGGGGCAGTACCAGAACGCCAGCGAGGTGCTCCGGGCGGGGCTGCGCCTTCTAGAGCAGCACGAAGCCGAACAGCAAGCCAAGCTGGCGCACTTCGGGCAGCGGCCGCAGTCGGCCGGGCGGACATCGCCGAGCGGCGCTTCCGCGAGATCGCCACGGACGACCTCGACGACGTACTCCAAGAGCTCGGCGAGTAGGCACGCTGACCCAGCGTCGATAGGCTCGACTGCATGCTTGCGCACATCGACGCCACCGCCGGAATCGCTGGAGACATGCTGCTGGGGGCCCTCGTGGACGCCGGCGCGGACCTTGAGCACATCCAAGAAGTGCTGGACGCCCTGGTTCCTGGGTCAGTGCGTTTCGTGCGGTCCGATGTGGACCGTGGCGGTCAGCGGGCGGTGAAGGTCGACGTGGAGGTCCTCGTGGAGGATCCGCCGCATCGGACCTGGGCGTCGATCCGGCAGATGCTGCAGCAGGCGCCCGCAGCGGTCCCCGCGCGCACCGTCGAGCTGGCGCTTGAGGTGTTCGGCCGACTCGCTGCGGCGGAGGGCGCCACGCACGGTGTCCCCGCTGACGAGGTGCATTTCCATGAGGTGGGGGCACTGGACTCGCTGGCCGATGTGATCGGCGCGTGCGAGGCCTGGCGTCAGCTCGAGATCACGGACGCGACGGGCAGCGTGCTCGCCGTCGGCTCCGGGCGGATCCGTGCCGCGCACGGCGATATCCCGGTGCCGGTTCCGGCGGTGGCGCGCCTGGCGCTCGGATGGCCGACGGTGGCCGGTGAGCTCCTGCCCGCGCGCGGGCACCACCATCATGGGCATGGGCATGGGCATGGGCACGGGCATGACCACGGCCACGGGCACGGGCACGGCCATGACCACGGCCACGGGCATGACCAAGGGGACAACCACGCACACGCTCACCAGCGCGACCACGATGCCGCGCACGCTCACGAGGAGGAGCTGCCGGAGCACGCCCGGGGCGGCCCGCACGCGCACGGCTCCCCCGCCGGCGTCGCCCCTGGCATCGGCGAGCTCGCCACCCCGACCGGTGCGGCGCTGCTGCGCGGGCTGGCGGCGAGCGCCGGTCCGCAGCCGCCGATGACGGTCACGGCTCTCGGTGTGGGCGCGGGGACGAAGGACACCCCGGGCCGGCCGAACGTGGTGCGGGTCTTCATCGGCACGGCGCCCGCCACCGACAGCGCACCCGGCGCAGTGACGCAGCAGGCAGCCGACGCCCATGACACCCCCGCTGCCGCCTGGCAGCTCGAGGCGAACGTCGACGACCTGGACCCGCGGCTCTGGCCCGGGGTGGTCGAGGAGCTGCTCGCGGCCGGGGCGCTGGATGCCTGGCTCACGCCGATCATCATGAAGCAGGGACGCCCCGCGGTGACCGTCCATGCTCTCGCGCGCGCGGGGGCGGAGCTCGAGCTGTCCACGCTGCTCATGGACCTTACCGGCAGCCTCGGGGTGCGTCGGCACCGCGTCGAGCGGGAGATCCGCACACGCAGCTTCGAGGAGATCGAGGTGCGCGGCCAGCGGATCGCCGTGAAGGTCGCGCGCGGGGCCGACGGGCAGGTGGTGCGCCGCGAGCCCGAGTTCCGCGACGTTGCCGCCGCCGCCCGCAAGCTGGGCATCAGCGCCCGAGAGATGCTGGACCTCGCACGCGCCGCTGTCGCCGAGAGCTAGGGCTTTTCTCTCCTGTGCCGTGACAGGACTCGCGTTGCTAGCACACCCACGTGCAGAACACTCAGCAGGTATGAGCCACCCGTAGCACGAGCTGATAGAGCTGGCGGACGTCGATAAGCGGGTGCGATTGCCGACCCCATCGGCTTCACTGACATCGTGGACGCTTCATACATCATTCCGACGCCTCAGCACCTCACCGCCGTCGGCGAGGGCCGCGCCCATTCAACGTCCGCGTGCATCTGCATCCGCAACATGGCCTCACCTCCCCCGCATGTCATCGGGAGGAGGAAGGCGTGCCCCCGTCAGTCCACAACGAGATGCTCGACCGGCTGCCCTGTGACCGACGCGATCAGCAAGAAGTCTTTGTCCGCAGCGAGCACGGTCAAGCCTGCTTTCTCGGCTGTCGCGGCAATAAGGAGGTCCGGAATCGAGGGGGCTCGGTGATGCCCTTGATCTGCCAGCAGCATCTGGACCTCGAATGCACGGTCCTCCATCGCAGGCGTCAAATGTTCGATCGGCATCAGCGATAGTGGCGGCGCGGTGAAGGCTTCGCGCCCTGATTGACCTGACCGCACGGAGAATCCCAGTTCAAGGCGCGTCACGGTAGAGAGACGCACGAGCCCGCGCTGGATGCGGGAGTTCCATTCGTCAAGCGCTGGAACCTCGCCCCGTTGCATCCGGACATAAGCTGACTTATCCAGAAGCCAGCCTTTCACCGCCACGCGTCCTCCATCACGGCCTCATCAGCCAGATCGGCGAAGACCTCTGCGGAACGCTGCCAGTCGGCAGCCGTCACCCGCACGACATCGGCCCGGGCTGGAGTCGACTCGAAGTGCCGACGCAGGTACTCGTTGCGAGACAGACCTTGGGCAGCAGCTGCATGATCGATCCGGGCTACCGCCTCGGTGCTGAGTCCCCTGATAAGCACATCCGTCATATCCATCACCTCAGCCCCGACGATATCGCGATATCGCGCGGGCGTCGATCGGGCACACCTCCGCCTGCGCCCCCACCACCCTCGACCGCGCGTGAGACCTGGGTCATACTCGAGGTCAGCATTCCTGACCTCCGGAGGTGTCCGATGGCCGACCTTGATGAAGCGATCCAGACCGCGATCAAGCGCGCCCGAGAGGCGGCTAACGGTCGGCATGCAGAGCGCCTGGTGCACGACGGCCCGCTACGCCAGACCGTGATCGCCCTGGCCCAGGGCACGAGCCTGGGTGAGCACAACTCCCCGCCGGCCGCCTCCATCCACGTGCTGCGCGGTCGCCTGCGCGTGACCGGCCAGGACCCGGTGGAGCTCGTCGACGGGCAGCTGGAGTCCCTCACCCATCACCGCCACAGCGTGGAGGCGCTCGAGAACTCCGTGTTCCTGCTGACCACCGTCACCTCGCAGCACGACACCGGCAGCCACCCGCAGATCCAGCTCTGAACCACCGCTGACAGGACGGGCCCCGGCCGCACGGCCGAGGCCCGTCCCCGTCGGCCCTGTCAGCTGCCGGTGCGCTCCTGGGAGGCCAGGCGCAGCCAGGTGTCCACCACGGTGTCCGGGTTCAGCGACAGCGAGGTGATACCCCGCTCCATCAGCCACGCGGCCAGATCCGGGTGGTCGCTGGGGCCCTGCCCGCAGATGCCCACGTACTTCCCGGCCTCGCGGCACGCGGTGATCGCACGGTCCAGCATGAACAGCACCGCCGGGTCACGCTCATCGAACGCCTCCGCCACCAGGGCGGAGTCACGGTCCAGGCCCAGGGTCAGCTGCGTCATGTCATTGGAACCGATGGAGAAGCCGTCGAAGTGCTCGAGGAACAGCTCGGGGGTCGCGGCGTTCGAGGGCACCTCGCACATCATGATGACCTCGAGGCCGTTCTCGCCCCGGCGCAGACCGTTCGCCGCCAGCAGGTCGATGACGCCCTTCGCCTCGCCGGGGGTGCGCACGAAGGGGATCATGATCTTCACGTTCTCAAGGCCCATGTCCTCGCGCACGTGCCGCAGCGCCTCGCACTCCATCGCGAAGCATTCCGCGAAGTCCTTGGAGAGGTAGCGGGAGGCGCCGCGGTACCCGATCATCGGGTTCTCCTCCTCCGGCTCGAAGATGCTGCCGGCCAGGAGGTTCGCGTACTCATTGGATTTGAAGTCGCTCATCCGCACGATCACCGGCTCCGGCGCGAAGGCCGCGGCGATCGTCGCCACGCCCTCGGCCACACGGGAGACGAAGAATTCGCGAGCCGACGGGTAGGCGGCGATGCGCTCCGTCACCTCCGCGGCAGTGCGCTCATCGAGCTTCTCCGGCTCCAGCAGGGCGCGCGGGTGGATGCCGATCTGCCGGTTCACGATGAACTCCAGCCGCGCCAGGCCCACCCCGGCGTTCGGCAGGCGGGAGAAGGCGAAGGCCTGCTCCGGGTTGCCGACGTTCATCATGATCTTGGTGGGCAGCTGCGGCATCGACTCCACGGAGGAGGACGCGACGGAGAACTCGAGGATCCCCTCGTACACGTACCCGGTGTCCCCCTCGGCGGCGGAGACGGTGACCTCCTGCCCGTCGGCCAGTTCCCGCGTGGCGCTGCCGGTGCCCACCACGGCGGGGATCCCCAGCTCGCGGGCGATGATCGCGGCGTGGCAGGTGCGACCACCGCGGTTGGTGACGATGGCGCTGGCGCGCTTCATGATCGGCTCCCAGTCGGGGTCGGTCATGTCGGCCACCAGCACCTCGCCGGGCTGGAACTCGTGCATCTGCTCGATCCGCTCGAGGACCCGCACCGGACCTGCACCGATCTTCGCGCCGATCGCACGGCCCTCGGCGAGCACCGGGCCGCGCTCGGCCAGGTGGTACTTCTCGACGGTGGAGCCGGCGCGGGACTGCACCGTCTCGGGGCGGGCCTGCAGGATGTACAGCCCGCCATCGGCCCCATCCAGGCCCCATTCGATGTCCATCGGGCGCCCGTAGTGCTCCTCGATGATCAGCGCCTGCTTGGCGAGCTCCACCAGCTGCTCATCGGTCAGCGACAGTTTCGTGCGCTCGGCCGGGTCCACGTCCACGAAGGCGGTGGAGCGGCCGACGGTCGCATCCTCGGTGTAGACCATCTTGGTGGCCTTGTCCCCCACCTGCCGCTTGAGCACGGGCGCCTTGCCGTCCCGCAGCGCGGTCTTGGAGACGTAGAACTCGTCGGGGTTCACCGCGCCCTGCACGACGCCCTCACCGAGGCCGTAGGCGGAGGTGATGAACACAGCGCCGTCGAACCCGGACTCGGTGTCCACCGTGAACATGACGCCGCTGGAGCCGAGGTCGGAGCGGACCATCTTCTGCACGCCCGCGGACAGCGCCACCGCGGCGTGGTCGAAGTCGTGGTGGACGCGGTAGGCGATCGCCCGGTCGTTGTACAGGGAGGCGAAGACCTCACGGATCGCGGTGAGGACCGCGTCGATACCGCGCACGTTCAGGAAGGTCTCCTGCTGCCCCGCGAAGGACGCATCGGGCAGATCCTCGGCGGTGGCGGAGGAGCGCACCGCGAAGGAGGCCTCATCGCCGCTGCCGGCGGCGAGCGTTTCGTAGGCCTCACGGATGTCCGCCTCGAGCTGGGCGGGGAAGGGCTGGGCCACCACGAGGTCGCGGATCTCCTGCCCGGCTTCGGCGAGCGCCACCGTGTCATCGGTGTCCAGGTCCGCCAGACGAGCGTCGATCCGCTCGGCGAGGCCCGTTCCGCCCAGGAACTCGCGGTAGGCGTCGGCGGTGGTGGCGAAGCCGTCGGGGACGTGGACGCCCAGGCTCGTGAGGTTGGAGACCATCTCGCCCAGGGAGGCGTTCTTGCCGCCCACCTGGTCCAGGTCCTTCATGCCGAGTCCGGAGAACCAGCGGATGCTCTGCGACATGGGTGTGCTCCTAGGGGACGGGGTCAGCAGGCGGCACCGCGCTGACCGAGGGTTTGCAGGATGAGGGTGGACATCTCCTCCACGGATTTCGTGGAGGAGTCGACGTAGGGGATGCGGTAGGTGTCGTAGATCCGACGGGCGCGCGAGAGCTCCCAGCGGGTCTGCTCCATGGAGGCGTAGCGGGAACCGGAGCGGCGCTCGCCGCGCACCGCGGCGAGGCGCTGCGGGGAGGTGAGCAGGCCGAAGCAGCGGTCGGAGACGGCGCGGATGGTCTCGGGCAGCACCTCGCCCTCGAGCTCCTCGTCCACCAGCGGGTAGTTCGCGGCGAAGATGCCGTGCATGAGCGCGAGGTACATCGAGGTAGGGGTCTTTCCGCAGCGGGAGGGGGCGATGAGGATGACATCGGCCTTCTCGATGGCGCGCACGGACTGGCCGTCGTCGTGCTCGATCGCGAACTCCACGGCGGCCATGCGGCGGTTGTAGCGCTGGGAGTCGGCCACGGAGTGCAGGCGGGCCGGGGCGTGGTCGCCGGAAACTCCCAGCTGCTGCTCGAGCACGCCCATCGGGTCGGAGACGAAGTCGATCACGGTCGCGCGGGTCTGCAGGATGGTGGAGCGCACGTCCATGTCCACGGCGGTGAGGAACACGATCGGGGAGACGGGGCCGGCGGCGGCCTCGTCGAGCTCGGCACGGACCTGCTCGGCGTCGGCGACGCTGGAGACGAAGGGCCGCAGCTGGCGCTCGAAGGGGACTTTCGGGAACTGCAGCAGCAGGGCATTGCCCATGGTCTCGGCGCTGATGCCGGTGGAATCGGAGACGAAGTAGACGGGGACGACGGTGCTCACGGACAGGCCTTCCCGGGGGACACGACGGTGTGCTGGCTCGACCGTATCCATGCCCGATGACCGCGCGTGCCACTGCGCCCCGAAGGTGTCCGGTATCACGGAGGAAATGCGCGATGACGACTGGAAACGCGCACGGAGCGGCACAGTCGGTCAGGGGCGCTGCGCAGCTCCCCCGCCGACGGTCCCGGGGCCGGACAGCTGGTCAGGCGGCCAGGCGGGAGTCGTCGCGGATCTGGCCCACGAGCTCCTCGAGCATGTCCTCCAAGGTGACCACGCCGATCACGGTGCCGTCGGCGGCCGTGGCCGCTCCGAGGTGGGCGCCGGAGGCCTGCATGTGCGCCAGCGCATCCTGCAGCGGCTGGTCCGCGCCGATCCGGGGCAGGGCGCGGATGCGCTCAGCGGGGATGGGGCGGTCACGGTGGTGCTGGACGGCGTCCAGCAGGTCCTTGATGTGGACGTAGCCCACCAGGGAGCCATCGGCCGCCTTGATGGGGAAGCGGGAGAAGCCCTCGACGGCGGCGGCCTCGGCCTGCGCGGCGGTGACCCCTTCGGGGAGGGTCGCCACGCGCGGCAAGGGGATCACGACGTTCGCGACCGAGCGGGCCTCGAAGCGCAGGGCGCCCAGCAGCAGTGCTTCGTCGTTGTCCTCCAGCAGCCCGCCCTCTTTGGATTCGCTGACCATCGCGGCCACCTCGTCACGGGTGAACACGCTGGTCACCTCGTCCTTGGGCTGGACGCCGAGGAGCCGCAGCACGAGGTTGCCGGTGGAGTTCAGCAGCCACAGCAGGGGGCGGATCACGGTGACCACACCCATGAGGAGCGGGGCGAGGATCAGGGCCATGCGGTCCGGGCCGGCCAGGGCGATGTTCTTGGGGACCATCTCCCCGAACACCACATGCAGGTAGGTCACGAGCGCGAGGGCGACCGCGAAGCTGATGGGGTGCAGCAGCGCGCCGGGCACCCCGAGGGATTCCAGTGGCATCGCCAGCAGGTGGGCGATGGCCGGTTCGCTGATCGCGCCGAGCGCCAGGGAGGCGACGGTGATGCCCATCTGCGCGCCGGCCATCATGAGAGACACCTGCTCCATCGCGGAGATGGTGACCTTCGCGGCCCAGCTGCCCTCGAGGGCCTTGGGCTCGATGACGGAGCGGCGCGCGGAGATCAGGGAGAACTCCGCGCCCACGAAGAAGGCGTTGGCCAGCAGCAGCACGAGGGTCAGGCCGATGCCCAGCAGGTCGCTCATCGGTCCTCCTCCTCGGTCTCCTCCGGGAGGGGTTCGACGCACACGTGGATGGTTTCGATGCGCATGCCGTCCATCTCGGTGACGACGAGCCGCAGCTGCGCGGGTTCCTCGCCCGGGGCGGGGTCGGTGGGGACCACCACTTCATCGTCGACCTCCGCGAGGCGCCCGAGCTCCATGGTGAGCAGGCCGCCCAGGGTGTCGTAGTCCTCGTGCTCGGGGACGGTCACGCCCAGACGTTCGGTGGCTTCATCGGGGCGCAGACGCGCATCGAGGTCCCAGGAGCCGTCGGGGTCGGGGACGTCGTCGTGCTCATCATCGTGCTCATCGCGCACTTCGCCGACGATCTCCTCGACCAGGTCCTCGAGGGTGATCAGACCCGCGTGGTCCCCGAACTCGTCGACCACGATCGCCATCTGCAGGCCGCCGGCGCGCAGGGTGTCCATGAGGTCATCCAGCGGCACGGTGTCCGGCACGTAGGTGGCGGGGTCCATGACGGAGCCGACGATGGTGGTGGACCGTTCGGGGTGGGGGACGGCGAGGCCGTGGCGGATGTGGGCGATGCCCACGACCTCGTCCTCGTCGTCGCGCACGGGGAAGCGGGAGTGGCCGGTCTCGCGGGCGAGCTCGAGCAGGTCAGCAACGGTCTGTTCGACCTCGAGGGAGTCCACGCGACCGCGCGGGACCATGGCGTCGTGGGCACGGCGGTCGCCGAAGGCGAGGGTGCGCTGGATCAGGGAGGCGGTCTCCGCAGCGAGCGCGCCCTCGTCGGCGGAGCGTTTGACCAGGACGGACAGCTCATCGGCGCTGCGAGCGGAGGACAGCTCCTCCTGCGGCTCCACACCGAGGGCGCGCACCACCATGTTCGCGTTGCCGTTGAACAGGCGGATGGGGAGCATGAAGATGCGGGTGAACAGGCGTTGGAAGCCGACGACGAGCTTGGCGGTGCGCAGCGGTTCGGCGATCGCGAGGTTCTTGGGGACCAGCTCCCCGAAGATCATGGTCACGCCGGTGGCGAGGATCAGGGCGATCGCGACGGACACCGAGCGGGCGGCGACGGCGTTGAGCCCGGCGTCCTCGAGCAGCGGGCCGGTGAGCGCGGCGATCGCCGGTTCGGCGAGGAAGCCGATGCCGAGGTTCGTGACGGTGATGCCGAGCTGCGCGCCGGACAGCTGCGTGGACAGGGTGTGCATGCCGTGCAGGACGCCGGCGGCGCGCTTGTCACCGGTCTGCGCAGCGGCTTCGACGTCGTTGCGGTTGGCGGTGATCAGGGAGAACTCGGCGGCGACGAATCCGCCGCAGGCCAGCACCAGCAGCAGGCCGACGCCCAGGGAGACAAGTGGACCGATCAGGTCCATGAGCGGATCCCTCCGCCCGGGGTGAGTGTGTGATGGCCCGAAGGCCTTCGACTGTCACTGGGGGCGTCGCTGGCGGCGCTCATGATCTCCTGATGCTCCTCAGAGGTCCTCCCGGCTCTCGGGGGACGATGGGGGAATGCTACCCGAGCGCACATCCGCGCGCGCGGGCGCGGGGATCTCCGCATCGAAGGGGATCATCGGCCGGTCGATGTGGGTGTGTCCGAGGCGCTGGAGGTCCTGGTCGACGCCGCCGGGGGTGAGGGCGAGCAGCCAGTCGGCCGCGGAGTCGTACTGGTCCGGTTCGAGGTAGCCCATCTTCACGGTGACCACATCGAACCCGGTCATCGATAGACCCAGGCGGTCGAACTGGGGGTGGGTGCACCACTGGGAGCGGCGGGCGGTGACGACGACGGTCAAGCCCGTCGGCTTCTCCCCTTCCAGGACGCGCAGCGCGGCGGCCTGCTCCCCCACCGTGGGGTGCTGGGCGAGCGCGGTGACCTCAGCGCGCAGCGGCACGGGGCCGGGCTCGCGCGTGTCGATGTGCCCGCCGACCTCGACGTCGATCCGCCCGCCGATGCCCGCGAGGACGGCCGCATCGGTGGCCCCGGGGTCGACGAGGGAGACCATGAGGGCGCTGATCTGGGCGCTGCGGATCTCGGGGCGGGCGATCAGCTCGGCAAGGCAGCCGGTGGTGTCATCGGCGCCGCCCGCACCGGGGTTGTCCCCGGAGTCGGAGATCCAGAAGGGGCGGGCGTCAGAGGCGATCGCCCGATCCAGGCAATCGGTGAAACTCGCGGTGGGGGCGACGAACACGAAGTCGTGCCGCGCCTGCCACAGGGCGGTGGCGAGCTCGAGGGCGGCGTCCTCCACGGCCTGCTGGTCATCTCCGAAAGCGACGATCGCGGCCTTGCAGCGGGGCTGATCGGCCCAGGCAAAACCCACCCAGCAGGAGATGTCCCGCACGCCCGGGTGCTCGAGCAGGCCGGGGATCTTCTCGTACAGGGACTTCGCGGGCTCGATGCGGGTAGAGGTCTTCTCGCCGGGCAACAGGATCGGCACGTGCACGAGGGCCTTGTGGGGGCGGTGGCCGCGGGCGGCGTGCTCCACGAGGTCGCGCAGACCCCGCTCGCGGGTCTCCCAGGCGTCGATATGGGGGGCGTGGCGGTAGCAGGTCAGCAGGTCGCACGCGTCGAACAGGGTGGGGGAGACGTTGCCGTGCAGGTCCATCGCGGTGCCAACGATGGGCCGGGGGCCGATGACGGAGCGGATCGCCGTGATGAGATCGCCCTCGGCGTCATCGAGACCCTCGACGCTCATCGCGCCGTGGATGTCGAAGAAGAAGCCGTCGAGGTCCTGGCCGGTGAGGCCCTCGAGGATCTCCTGTTTCCAGGCGTCGTAGACCGCGCGCTCGAGCACCCCGCCGGGCAGGGCGCGGGCGTGCAGGACGCCCACGTACTCCGCCTCCGGCACCTCGAAGGGGTAGCGGGCCAGGATCTCCGCGGTGCCGCGCCGCACCTCGAAGTCCGCGGCGCCGGAGCGGTAGGGGGTGAAGGTGGAGGATTCGATGGCGATGCCGGCGATGCCGATGCGGGGGCGGGTGCTGCGGCTCTCGCGTGACGCGGTTGCGGGGGTGTCTCTTATACACGTTTGCGGGTGCCGTCGGTACTGCCTCGTGTACACATCTGGCGCCGCCGGCGAAACCCCCTTTGGAGATGTTCGTGGGTGCCGCCTCATTCTAAAAAAAACAAACACACCGTTTGTCTTTCTCGTGCCTGTACTCCTACCCCTGCCACTCACTCTGTGCTTCCACTGCCACCCCTCCGCATTCTCCTCTCTCCACACATTACTCTGCTGGTCCCGCCCCGTCG
>NZ_JALLAL010000068.1:0-11136 GCF_023062615.1 Brachybacterium sp. Marseille-Q7125
CTCACCAGTATCGCCGAGGAGATCAACAATCGACCCCGCCGCCGACTGGGCTATCTCACGCCCACCGAGGCATTCGCCCGACTACTCGCCGGCGAGCCCCATGTTGCTTCGACGCCTTGACATCGCCGGGGCCGAGACTTCGGGTTCCTTCCAGCGGCGGACGCGCTTGTTGCCTCTACGAAGTCGGCCCCGAGAAGGGGCCGAGACAAGGAGGTCAAGAGATGAGCACAACGAGGGGGCCGCCGCCTCTACGAAGTCGGCCCCGAGAAGGGGCCGAGACAGGAACGAGAACTGGGGCTCATCGTCTGGGGTCTGGGCCTCTACGAAGTCGGCCCCGAGAAGGGGCCGAGACCGGCCACGGCATGACACCTCCGGGCAGCGGAAAATGCCTCTACGAAGTCGGCCCCGAGAAGGGGCCGAGACCACTGGTGTTGAGGATTGGGCGTGGCGGGCCGAGTTCGGCCTCTACGAAGTCGGCCCCGAGAAGGGGCCGAGACCTCGCCTTCCGCGGTGTCGCGGATGATCTGGCGCCTCTACGAAGTCGGCCCCGAGAAGGGGCCGAGACCTTGATCCCGGTCGGCTCCTGGCCCGTGTTGTCCACGCCTCTACGAAGTCGGCCCCGAGAAGGGGCCGAGACCAGCGCCTACCGGTATGCATCCACGGTCGCCCGGTCGCCTCTACGAAGTCGGCCCCGAGAAGGGGCCGAGACCGAGCCCACTGGACGATGTCCGCGACGATCAGGAAGCCTCTACGAAGTCGGCCCCGAGAAGGGGCCGAGACCGAGGGGCGCGCACAAGCGCGCCCCGTCGCGGCCTTCGCCTCTACGAAGTCGGCCCCGAGAAGGGGCCGAGACCGCACTCCAGGCGGAGCCGGTCCAGCGCCACTGCCCGCCTCTACGAAGTCGGTCCCGAGAAGGGGCCGAGACTCGGCCTGGTATTCGTCCCATGTGAGCGCGCCCTCGCCTCTACGAAGTCGGCCCCGAGAAGGGGCCGAGACCGCTGACCCATGTGAGCCCGCCGTCCTCATCTTCGGCGCCTCTACGAAGTCGGCCCCGAGAAGGGGCCGAGACTCACCTCGGCGGGCGTTGCCTTCGAGGCCGCCTCCGTGCCTCTACGAAGTCGGCCCCGAGAAGGGGCCGAGACCCGGGGTGATCCCGGCGGCGATGAGTTGCCTCTCGCCTCTACGAAGTCGGCCCCGAGAAGGGGCCGAGACCGCCGTAAAGGCCACGAACCTGGCCGGTATGAAGCGCCTCTACGAAGTCGGCCCCGAGAAGGGGCCGAGACGCGGCAGACAGGCAGGCGTGCATCCGCTCGCGGGTGCCTCTACGAAGTCGGCCCCGAGAAGGGGCCGAGACTGGTGTTCGGGGTTGTCATCGGGTGGGGTCCTCTCGGCCTCTACGAAGTCGGCCCCGAGAAGGGGCCGAGACCGCCATGCCGCCGAGCGCGAACGCGATCCCCGGCACCTGCCTCTACGAAGTCGGCCCCGAGAAGGGGCCGAGACGGAGGCGGGCGGCGTATCGCCATGCGCGGGCCTCTGCCTCTACGAAGTCGGCCCCGAGAAGGGGCCGAGACAAAGCGCGGCCAGCGACGCCTCACCTGGGTGCCCTCGCCTCTACGAAGTCGGCCCCGAGAAGGGGCCGAGACAGCTGCCTCACCACGGCCATCCCTACCTGCATGTTCGCGGTGCGGCGCGAGGGCTGCGGGGGGCAACTGCACGACAGTTTCCACTATGCGGTTATCAAACAGCAAGTTGAGCGCTGACCTGCACAGCTGGTCCGCGAACCCTCCAGGCGTGAGGCCAGATCGACAGAGGGTTCGCACTCACACGATGATGGCGGTGTGATCGGTGATGTCTCGTTCCCTGCCCAGGAACGAGAACGTTTCGTCTGTGAGCGCTGAAACTCTGCCCACATCGCAGATGAGGATCGAGTCAGTCTCAGCATTCAACACGCCCTTCAGGGTGGCACGGAGTCTCACCATCTTGCCCGGCGATCCGTCGACCACGAACACGGAATACTGGACGCGGTCTCCGAACTCTTCCAGGGCGCGCGCCACCCGGGTGCGGCGCCGATCATCCGGAACGTCATAGGCGATCAGATACCGGTGCGCATCGGCCCTCATCGCACCCGCACTCCCACGTACTTCTCCTGCGTGCCATCAAGCAGCCCCAGGATCATCCTGGCCTGCACCTCTATGGCGCGCCGCCACGTCACCCGATAGCCGAAGACGGGATGCGTGAACTCCGTGGTGAGCCGCCTCTCGTACGCGGCGATCAGCGCCTTCCGCGCGGCATCCCCGATCCGCACCGCACCAGCGAGATCAGCGAACCCGGAGCGTTTGATCTCGCCGTTGTTCACGGCGCCCAGCACCACCGAATCCGCCACCGGTGCCCGGAACTCCTCCATCAGGTCCAGTGCCAGCGCTGGCTTGTTCCGCCCGGAACTGTGCAAGAACCCTGCATGAGGATCCAGGCCGCAGGCCAGCAGCGCCCGCACGCACTCGCCGGTGAGCAGCGCATACGTGTAGTTCAACAGCACGTTCAGCGGATCCGTTGCTCCCCGGCCCACGCGGCCGGGGAACTCGGCCCCGAATGCCCTGGCACTGGGCGCCAGCATGGTAGGGAACTCCGTGAAGTACAGGCGGGCGGCCGTTCCCTCCACGCCAAACAGCTCCGTCACCGATTGGGCCTCACCGGCTGCGGACGCCAGCTGCCGCAAGGCCGCGACGGCCGACGCGGAATCGCCGTGCCGCCGCAGCAAAGTGGCCTGGTTGCCCACTTTCGCGCCGATGAACGCCCGCGCCAGGTGCAGATCACCCCGCTTCGAGGCCACATGCTGCTCCACGCGGGCGGGCCCGTTGGGCCGGTCCGCGCTCGACGCCCAGCCCACCAGGCGCCCTCCGCTGGAGCACCACAGGATGGGCAGTCTCCGCCACATCAGCTCGCGGGTGAGACCGCCGCTGAGATCCACGTTGCCGTGCACCACCACTGCTTGCACCCGCTCCAGCGGGACCGTGGCCGTCACCTCGCCACGGTGCTTGACCACTACGCGGCCCGATTTCACCGTGGCCAGCGACCCGTAGGTGGCCAGGTGCAGCACTTGGCTGTCCGGGTTCGGCACCGAGATTCGCCGCGGCGTCTCCGCCATAGTGCGTTCATCCGGCAGGCACAGGCTCACATGGGAGCAGGAGGCACAGCGAGGATCATCCTCCAGCGGAGGCGGGGCGGTGCTCCCTTCCGCCACCGCACGAGTCGCCTCCACGTCCGCCAGAGCGGCCGTGGTCGTCCCCTCGTCGATCTCCACGGGGACACGGCGGTGGTGGGTGGTGAAATGCACCGCGCACTCCACCACCCGGTGCCCCATCTCCTCCAGCGCGAGCTTCTGCAAGGCGAGCTGGCGGCGCATCGGCTCCGTGGTCTCCGGGTGTCTGCGCACCGGAGTCGCCTTGTACTCGATGAGCCGCATCGAGGAATCCTCGAGTACCTCGGCAACATCGATGCGCCCGTGGAAGCCGTGCCGGCTGCTGACCACGTCCATCGCGCGCACCGTGGCCGCAGTGCTCGCCTGAGGGTCGTCCGCCCTGGTGTGCGCCACCGTTTCTGAGGTCATCGCGAAGGAGTCCACCGGGAGCTTCTCCCCGCTCGCCTCCAACCAGGCGCGTCGCGGGCAGAAGGCATGGTGGGCTACCAGGGAGATCGGCACCGAATCGACCGGCACCTCACCAGCTGTGACCGCGGTGCTCATAACGGCACAGCCTTTCCGCGCAGGGCCTGCCGCTCCGGGAAGGTCTTACTGCCCGTGATGTTCACCGGAAACCTCAGCACCACCTCGATCCCCTGCGCGCGGCACCAGGCGATGGCCTCCGCCCGCCCCGCGGCATCCTCCGCCTCCGGCACCGCAGCTTTCGGCAGGTGGCTGCTGCGCAGAACAGTGCGGGCCCGCGCCACGCTGAGCAGCCGAGGGGAGGCGAACATCACCAGGTGGCGGCGGGCAGCACCTGGAACGTCCCCCCGAGACAGCGTGGCGGGACTGCGGCCACCGGTGATTGCCTGGGGAAGCACCGGGACCAGGGTCAACCCCCACAGCGCACACCACGCCCTGGCGTTGTCTACGGGCCCCGGCAGTGCGAACCCGGTTCCGGAGCGGGAATCCGCAACGTTCTTCCCCACCCTGTCATCGACCGTCTCGCCCAGCAGCCCGCCCATGATCCGGGATGGTTCCCAGGAGGAGACTTCTTGCGCCAGCGGGAGGAGGCGGTGCGTCACCACATCGGAGCCGCGGTTGCGGGTGCGCATCTCCCAGTCATTGCACCCCTTATCGGCCCGGATCTTTCCTGTCGGGCCCGTGGCCCACCAGGACCGGTAGCCCAGGCCAGGCTGCATCCGCTGATCGAGCCGGGTGGGCAGCGCATCGAGCATCGCCCGGTGTGCGGCATCAACGCGGCCCCACACCTCCTCATTGGCTGGTGGGGCCGTGCGCGGCGCACCGAGGGCCACCTCACCGGAGCCGTTCGCGGCCACGGAGATCTTCTGGTGCAGCCACGATCCCTCTGCGGCGTGCCGGGCAGCGTGCTCCCGCACGATCTCCCCCACTCGGTCCGTGCCGTCACCGCTCATGCGCAGCTGCGGCCGCGGGTCGGCGTCATCGGACCATCCGGCCCGTACGACCCGCTCTCCGGTGTCCTCGCAGATCGCCGCCAGGCCCCACAGCACCATGTGGCTGAGCAGCACGTCAATGTCCCCGGCCAGCCGCAATGGCTGGGTGGTGGTGTTCATCGTCCCTCCTTGGAGATGGAAGTATCTGCGGCGCGAAGCACCGCTTCGAGGTAGGCGCAGCCCCACACACCCCATCGGGCGTGCGTGGACTCGATCAGCTCATCCCAGGTGCCGGAGTCGAACAGTTCCGCGGCCCGCTCCTCCAAGTGGGCGAAGTCCTCTCGCACCAGGTCCGCGGAACCGTGGGGGAACGCGGAACGCCCGCGCCCATGCGAGGTGCCGATGAGCCTGCGCACCAGATCCGGTTCCGGGCCGTCCACCTCATCCCAGGCGATCAGGGCCGAGAGCTGTTCGTGGCGCCACCCCGGGGGGAGGGTCTGCAGGGCCCTCCGGGCGCGAGACCGGGAGGCCGCGCGTCGGCTCTTCGCGAGCATCCGGTACGGCGCGGACTGCGCCTCCTCGGTGCTCACCCGTCGATTCCGCAGCACACCCTGGAACTCTGCCGCCTGCTTGCCGTCGTCGTGGTGGAGGCCCGCGGCGTGCAGCACCTCCTGCAGAGGTTCGGGCAGGCCCACGCGGGTGGCGAACTCTCTGGCCCGCTCCGCCACGTCCCGCTGATGCGCCTCGAGTTCCACGTCCCGCCCAGACAGTTCCTGGCGCGATTCGGCATTGAGTGTGTCCCCGGCCACCCAGGTGAGCGCCGCCCACGCCGCCGCTCCCGACTCGGTTCGGGCCGGGGAGACCGCCCAGGTGGGCGTCCAGTTGCCGGGGTCCTCTTCGGATCCAGCCCGCGGCGTGGTCATGGCCTGCTCCCACAGCGCAGCGGCGGGTCCGCGCCCCAGCAGGCTCTCCGTGACGGCGAGGCTCAGGGGGCTGCCAGGATCCTCCAGGTCCGCGGGCTCGCTCCCGGAGTGGGCATCGAGCGTTCGACCCACCACGTCCAGCAGCTCGTCCACCGCTGGCTGGTCCGCGTGGGTGTCGGCACCGCCGGACGCCTCGGAGTGCAGCAGCACCACTGGCGCCACTGCCTGCGGGTAGCCCAGCGGATCGCAGAGCACGTCACCGATCGGATCCGCCTCCGGGTCGTCCACCACGAGCGCTCCGGCCCGGGCCGCGCGGGTCTGTGCATCGAGGACCACCACATCGCCGGGCCGCAACTGCTCCAGCACGTCCGCTGCGGTCACCGCACGCTGCTGCTCCCCTCCCCGCCAGAGCTGGGCAGGGGCCTCGGCCAGGTGGCGGAGGAGCATCCGGCATCGGCCGGGAGAGACCGGATACATCTCGTGGGAGTGCGGGGGAAGCGCGGCCACCATGTCCATGGCGAGCGGCGCATCCACGGGCAGGTTCCGGCCCACCACGGTCACGTCGGCCACGTCGTCGCTGAGTTCGTCAGCGAGCCAGAGCGCCAGGTCCGGTTCGACGACCAGGCTCTCGCTGGTGCTCGCGAGGACCTCAGCCTCGGCCGGTTCCAGCCGGGAGAACAGCATCCGCCGAGGACTGGGCACGGGAGCGGGATCCGCCATCAGATGCGCGGGAGACATCACGAAACCCTCGCCGCGCTCCTCCAGCCAGTTCAGCGCCTCCTCCAGATCCGTGCCGACGTACGGCCCTGAGCGCACGGAGTCCCAGCCCTTGGCCGGTGGTTCCTCGGGGCACAGCACCACCACGGGCGCCGCCTCGTAGAAACCCCGACGGTTCACCCGCCCGATCCGCTGCACCAGGGTGGATCCCGGGGCGAGGTCCGTGATCAGGCCGTGCAGGTCCAGGTCCACGCCCACTTCGACCGTCTGCGTGGCCACGAGGACATCCACCTGCGCAGAACCCTCCGGGCTAAGCAGTCCGGGATATTCCGCCTCCAGCCGGGCGCGATCCACCGGCCGCAGGGGACCCACCAGAGTGGCGGTTCGCAGCCCCGAATCGGAGAGCAAAGCGGTCATCGCGAGCGCGTCGGCCACCGAGTTCAGGATGACGCCCACCGTGCCCTGCACCTCCTCGCGCATCTGCGCGGCGAGCTCCGCGACGGGGCGCAGGGCCCGCCGCCGCGCGGCTGCGTTGCCGGAGGGCGGCCACGCTGCCAGAGACTGCAGGTGCAGGGGTTTGGTGGCATCGAGCCGCTGCTGCAGCGCGGGGTCTTCCGGTGCCGAGCCCACAGTGAGGGCGTCCCCGGCCGTGGTCGCCGGGGTGGCGGTGACTTCCACCGCCTGCAGGGATGGCAGGAAATCGGCGAGCGGGGACGCGCTGGCCAGCTCGCCGACCCGCCGCACGGTCGCGGTGAGCTGGCGGTTCAGGTGCGCCTCATCGACTGCGACCACCGTGTCATAGGCGAGCAGACCCGCCGCGCGGGCACGGGACCAGCGTGTGGAACGGTACCCCTGGAAGAGGAGCCTGCTGCCCATCATGTCCGGGGTGGTGCAGAGGATGTGACAGCCCACCGGGTCATCCAGCCACTCGGTGTCCACCACCTCCCCGCCGCGCACAACGGACACTCCGAGCGGACGCGTCCCGGGCAGAGCCAGCTGCGACGCCACGGCCTGCACGGCGGGGTGTTCGGACGTCTCCAGCAGCGTGCTCACCTCCACGGCACGTCGGGCGTGGGCGTCCACGATCGCGCGCCGGGATACGCACAGGGCGAGGCGACGCGGGATCGACCGGCCCTCCGCACGCGCCAGCGCGACACTGAACACATGGGCTTCGATGACCGCGCTCTTTCCCGCCCCGGTGGGAGCGGTGATCTGTGCAGGCCAGCCGGTTTCCGCGATGCGGTCCACCAGATCGCGCTGCCACGCGTACGGCGGGGAGCCGTGGTTGACGGCGGCGAAGAAGGAGGGAAAGTCCTCCCGGGAGAGCGTGCTCATGGTGCTTCCTCCACATGCGGGCGGGGACGGTCGATCGGGATCAGAAGCCCTCCGCCCAGGTGGCGGGACTGGCCGATGGCACAAACGGCCGTGGCCGGGAGGGCGGTGCCGAGGTCCAGCCGAGCCGTGTACGGCATGACGGCCATCCGGCGGTTGGTGCGATGCACGAAACGGGTGGGGTCCAGCGTGAGCACCGGCTCGGCCTCCAGCACGGTGACCCGGTGCTGCTGGAGCCACGCGCTGCGTTCCGGTGCGGCGATTCCGCCGCGCAGGTGGTCCCGCATCATCGTGGTGAAGGAGAACTGCGCGGACTGCGCGAACAGCTCGAACTGGTCGGTGCCCCGTGACCACCGCTCCGGCACCGCGGCGGGGTCTGTGCGCCATTCCCGGTGCCGTTCCGGGGCAGGCGGAGCCCAGAAGGATGCGCCGTCGGCGAGTTCCATCGGCCCCAGGTCGAAGCGGCCGATGCGGGTGCGCAAACTCTGGATCCGGGAGAGGCCATCGAACAGCTGCGCGTGCTCCACCTCTGCCATCTCTGCCGGGACCAGCACCACCAGGTGGGCCGCACCGGCCTGGCCAGCGGATACCGGGGCACCGGCGGGTATCCAGTGCAGGGCCACGCGGTTCGCCGGCTGCTGCACCCCCTCGGGGTAGCGCCCGGTGATGCTGGGCGGGCAGTCCTGCCCCACGGCGGCGATCAGGGCTCGGTGCAGGTTGACGGCTACATCCACCCGGCTCTCCGGGGGCACCGTGGGACCGTTCTGCACCGGCAGCAGGACGGCGAGGGGCCACGGGACCTGCGCTTCAGGGGCGTCAACCGGGATCAGGCGCAGGGAGGTGAGGCCGTCGGCGGTGGGCTGTTCGGAGCCGGGAAGGGTGGAGACCGTGTGCTTGTCCGCGGCCGCCGTAGGTGGTTTGCCTGGCCGAGCTTCGCGGAACTGCTGTTCGAGGGCGGAGAGTCGACCCGGCACGGGCACCCGGGTGTGCTGCCCAGCGGGGTCGAAGTAGCTCGCCCGGCGCAGATGGTGGGTGAGCGGGGGCGGAGAGGGGCTGGAGGCGGTCTCGAACACTTCGAGCACCGCCGGGCTGTCCCCTTCTCCCAGGTGGCTCACATCCGCGCAGAGCGCATCCAGATGGGCCTGGATCTGTGGGGGTGCGGAGTCTTCCCAGATCCAGCCCAGCGCGGAGGAGATCCAGGACGACTCCCCATGCTTCCGCGCGGTCACCTTGTAGGTGGTGGACTTCCCTTCTTTGAGGAACACCCCTTCTTTCCGATAGGCGATGTTCCCGCGGAATCGTTCCGCCGGGATCAGGTCCGGGAACCGGGGAACATGCATTCCCACGGGAGGGTTCTCCTCCAGCCATCGCAGAGCATCGACGCTGCCCGGCCGGAGGTTCGGGAAGTCGGGGTGCCCCTCCCCCGGCGTGGTGGCGGATTCCGCCCCGGTGGCCGCGGCGTGCACCAGGGCGGAGAACACCCGGGCGAAGCTGGGCATGACCTCCGCGGTGCCGTCGGGGCCATGCCCCGAGTACTGGTGGCCAGGCCACCGGGCTGTCAGCAGCAGTGCCATGGTCAGTCCTGCTCCTCATCGTCCTGGACCGCTCCGGCCACCAGGGCAGGATCGGCCTGGACGTCGAAGGTCTGCCCCTGCCAGTCCAGGCCCCCCACCTGCGTGGCGTGATCGATCGCCTCAGTGGCCAGCGCAATGGCCGCTTCGGAGGTGATGGGAGAGAGCTGCACCGTGCGGCCGTAACGGCCGTCCAGGATCACGGTGGGAGCCTCGGTCTCCACGAGGTCGCAGTCCGCGCGGATGTACAGATCCTCATCGGCCAGCGCCATCGACAGCAGGGCCACAGAGGCGAGGGCGGCGCGGATCGCCGCGTCCTGCTCCGGGGCGCCGCCGAAGCGGAGCTGACGCAGCGCGGCGAAGCTCAGCACGGTGCGGCGGATGATCCGACGGCAGGCCACCCCGCCCAGGCTCTCCAGCGACGGCGGGATCGACCCCAGGCCCAGGGCGGCACCCACGTTCTTCCCCGCGGCGGCCTTGGCCTTGGCGTCTTTCACGATGCGCTCGTACGTCTTCTTGCTCAGCTCGTCCTTCTGCTGGTCGGCGATGCGCGTGACGGTGGCGGCATCGACCTTGATGCTTGCCGCGATGGGGTCCACGCGCGCCCCGCCGCGCAGCGGGGGCTCCTGCGCGGTAGGCCCCTGATCGGCGAGGATGCCGATGATCGAGCCGGTCATCGCTGATCGCAGGCGCACCTGGTGGGACTTGCGGCTCGCGTCCCACACCCCGTCCACGAGCGAGGTCGGGGCGAGTTCAAGGATCGCGCGGGCGTTTCCGGGGGTGGCGTTGCGCGCGTCGCGGTACTTCTGATCCTTCGTCACGGGCTCCCCGTTGTGGGATCCTGCTCGGATATGGCCATCCACCCAGCGGTGCGGAAGGTCGAGATCGGTCAGGGTCTGATCTCCGTGATGCAGTACGACGTGGGGGATGCGCTTCGCGACCCGATGGGCCGGGTGCGAATCGTCCACCGTGGCGAGGGACAGCGCAGCTCCCCGTCCCCGCCCCTGAGCTGCCTTGCTAGCGATCACCACAGCGTGGACGGCTTCCCCGTTCTCCGTAACGCGGAGGTAGTTGTAGGTGGGCTCAGCGCTGTTGCCGCGCCCCTTCGTGTACTTCGCAGGGGCTACCAACCCTTCTTCTCCGCCCGCAGGGGCGAGCGTGCACACGGAGGTGAGCACGCTGGCTCCGCCTGCCGCGCAAGCATCGAGCAGGTGCTGGAGGGTGAGGCTATCGGTCTGAGTCATGACGAGCTCCTTGTGAGAGGTTGCGGCCGGTGGCCGCATGGGGGATGTACACGGGCGCTGCGGCCCGCTGAGCCAAGCGTGCCATACATGTTAGGAGTGGCGTCAGTACTCCGTCGGGCTGACATCCTCATGCCTTGCCCGACACCCTCTGCGTCCCGCGCAGCCCAGGGCGCCGCCCCCACCCCCGGCCGCTGGACCGACCGGTGACGTCGAGGCATGGTCGAAGTCTCCTATCAGGGACTGACATTTCTCGGCTCAGAGCTCGCAATGAGTCCAGGTGGGCCCTGGCCTTGGCGCATTCCTCGTTGACGTGGCAGAGCAGGGCGTCAGCGCCGGGGCCGAATGCTCAGGCTCGGCTGGTCTTTCTCGGGCCCGGCAGGACGACTGGGAAATCCGGGCGACCTCGCCGCGTCTTCGTTCCAGCATCCCGGCCCCCAGGCATGTCGGATCCCTCAGGAGGGGATTCCACCGCCTACGCCCCGCGCGACGTGCAGCCCGTTCCGACCTTCGCAGGGAGGGATGAAATCGGCCCCGTGAGGGCGAGACGTTGAGTCGCGCCAACACGGGGCCGATCTACGAAGAGGGCGCGAGCCCTGAGCTGAGAAATGCCAGTCCCAGTAAGAGACTCCGAACATGCCTCGACGAAAGCGGCCGACTTCTCGACCGAGCGCCAGGCTCTTATACACATCTGACGCTGCCGACGAAACCCCCTGTGGAGACCACGGCGGTGCACGGGACGGAAACACAACAACAACA
>NZ_JALLAL010000069.1:0-10574 GCF_023062615.1 Brachybacterium sp. Marseille-Q7125
GGCGGGGGCAGCCGCGGTGGGCCGGGCGGCAGCGGGCTCGCTGGCAGTGGGCTGGGCGGCCGCGGCCGCAGTGGGCTGGCTGACGTTGGGCTGCTTGGCGGTGGTGCTCATGCTGTCACGCTAGTGGGCGCCGGGAACGACATGCTTCCGGGGTATCCTCCGCCCTCGCGGAGGATAACCCCCATGACCGCGGTCATGGGCGTGCCAACCCTGCTGGGCGTCGCCCCCCTCAGCCCTGTCGGTAGTTCGGGGCCTCCATGATCGCGGCCATGTCGTGCGGATGGGATTCCTTGAGCCCGGCGGAGGTGATGCGCACGAACTCGCCCTTGTCCTTCAGCTCCGGCACGGTGTGCGCGCCCACGTAGAACATCGACTGGTGCAGGCCGCCCACGAGCTGGTGGACCACGGAGCCCAGGTGCCCCTTGTAGGAGACGCGGCCTTCGATGCCCTCGGGGACGATCTTGTCGTCGCTGGGGACGTCGGCCTGGAAGTAGCGATCCTTGGAGAAGGACTTCTTGCCGCGCGAGCTCATGGCGCCGAGCGAGCCCATGCCGCGGTAGGCCTTGTACTGCTTGCCGCCCACGAGCACCACCTCGCCCGGGGACTCCTCGGTGCCGGCCAGGAGGGAGCCGACCATGACGGTGTCGGCACCGGCCACGAGGGCCTTGGCGATGTCCCCGGAGTACTGCAGGCCGCCGTCGCCGATGAGCGGCACCCCGGCGGGTCCGCAGGCCTTGGCGGCCTCATGGATGGCGGTGATCTGGGGGACACCCACGCCGGCGACGACGCGGGTGGTGCAGATTGAGCCTGGGCCCACGCCCACCTTGACCGCATCGGCCCCGGCGTCCACGAGCGCCTGCGCACCCGCCCGGGTGGCGACGTTCCCGCCGATCACCTGCACGCCTGCGAAGGCCGGATCGGCCTTGAGGCGGGCGATCATCTCCAGGGCCAGGCGTGCATGCCCGTTGGCGGTGTCGACCACGAGCACGTCCACGCCGGCGTCGCGCAACTGCCCGGCGCGCTCAAGCGAGTCGCCGAAGAAGCCGACGCCCGCGCCGACCAGCAGGCGGCCCTGGGCGTCCTTAGAGGCGTCGGGGAACTGCTCGGACTTCACGAAGTCCTTGACGGTGATGAGCCCGGTGAGGGTGCTGTCCTCGTCCACGAGCGGCAGGCGCTCGCGCTTGTTGCGGCGCAGCAGCGCGGTCGCATCGGCGGCGGAGACATCGCTCGGGGCGGTGAACACCTCGGTGGTCATGACGTCGCTGACCTTGGTGGTGGCCCATTCGGCCACGGGGATGAAGCGCAGGTCACGGTTGGTGCAGATGCCCAGCAGCTTCCCGGCGCCGTCCACGACCGGCAGCCCGGAGACCCGGAACTGGCCGCAGATGGTGTCGAAGTCCTCGAGAGTGGCGTCCGGGCCGATGGTCACGGGGTTGGTGATGCGACCGGTCTGGGTGCGCTTGACGAGGTCCACCTGGTGGGCCTGGTCCTCGATCGAGAGGTTGCGGTGCAGGATGCCGATGCCGCCGTGGCGGGCCATCGCGATCGCCATGCGCGACTCGGTGACGGTGTCCATCGCGGCGCTCGCGAGCGGGATCTTGAGGGTGATCTCCTTGGTGAGGCGACTGGTGGTGTCCGCCTCGGAGGGGATGACGTCTGTCTCGCCGGGCAGCAGGAGGACGTCGTCGTAGGTCAGGCCGATGAAACCGAAGGGATCCGCGCTCGTCATGGATCGATGGTATCCGCGGGCCGATGGGGGTGGCCGCCCGGGCCCGCCCCCTGCTGTGAGCGCTCCGTCACGTCAGCTGGGCTGGGCGGCTGAGCGCCAGGCCGTCGAGGTGGCCAGGTGTGCGAGCGCCAAGCCGAGGGCCGCGGCGATCACGACCTGCACAGCCTCCTGCCACACCATCGCCGCGGAGACGATGTTGCCGCTGTTCATGAGCGTGAACCCGGTGTACAGGGCGTAGCCGGGGATCATGATCACCACGGCAGGCACGGAGATGGAGGTGCGCGGTACGTGCTGGGTGCGGGCGATGACGTAGGCGATCACGCCCACCAGCACGGTCGCAGCGAAAGTCGCCAATTGGACCGGAACATGCAGTTCGCCGAGCATGAAGCGCACTGAATTCGCGATCAGGGAGACGGTCGCGGCGGCGATGGCGATCCGCCAGGGGGAGTTGAACAGGATCGCGAAGCCCAGCACGCCGATGGCTGTGAGAGCGGCCCGCAGCGGCAGCTCCGCGGCGAAGGGCAGCCCCAGATGCTCCGCGGCGACCGGGGGGATGCCGACGGCGAGGCTCACCGTCCAGGCGGCCGCAGCGGCGCCCAGGATGATCAGTCCCGCGTAGGTCAACCGAGCCAGGCCCGCGGAGAAGTCCGATCTGACCAGGTCGAGCATCCCGGTGATGAGTGGGAAGCCGGGCACCAGGAACAGCACGGCGGCGAGGTATCCGCCCATGTGGTCGCCGGGCCCTCCGGCGACCCAGCCGGCCGCCGTGGGCAGCGCGACCGCCGCGAGGTACACCGAGGCGGCGACGACCGCGGCGATCAGAGTGACCAGCAGGTGATTCCAGGCGCGCAGCTGTACGGTGCGGCGCGCGGCCTGACCGATCCCCGCGGCGATACCCGCCGCGAGTGCTTCCAAGGGTGCGGCCTGGTTCAGCACCGCGAAGGCGGCGCAGGCGAAACCCCCTGCCAGGGCGTTGACGGTCCTCGAGTGCAGGGGACCGCGGGCACGGATCCGCGCCAGCTGTTCGAAGACGTCCGCGGCAGTGGTGCCCTGCTCCGGCAGCAGTTCGACGTACCGCTGGGTGCGGTACAGCCGGTCCACGTTCACGCCAACGTGCGGCGGCTGGGTGATGCGGGTGCGGTAGCGGCCGTTCAGCGTGGCAGTCGCGGTGATGTCGGTGTACGTGACGATCGAGGTGAAGGAGTCCAGGCCCAGGGCGCGGGCGGTGCGGGCCATGGCGGTGCGCACCCGGTAGGAGGCCATGCCGGAGGCCAGCAGCTCGGCACCCACCGCGGCGGCGGCCTCGGAGCGGATGGTCAGGGAGTCGGGGATGCCCAGCGGGCTGGTGGCGGTGGAGTGGGGGCCGATGGGCGGCGCGGGCAGACGCTCCTGCAGCTCATCGGGCGCGTCGTCGGGTCCGGGCGGGGGTGGGGTGGTGCTCATGGCGTCGGGTCGCCCTCCCGGGGCTGCTCGATCCCGCCGAGGACCCGGCGGATGCGGTCAAATTCGGTGCGGAACGCGGCATCGTCCTGGGCATATTCCTCGCGCCAGGGCATGCCGACGCGGGCGGCGAGCTCGCGGTTCCGGGCTTCCCCGCGGGTACGGCGGTGCTCGACGAGGATCTGCTCCCGTGGTGGCACGGGGGTGAAGCCTGCGGCGGCCTGCAGGGCGCGCAACCCGTCGAAGGATGCGGCGTCCCAGCCCACCTCGGGGATGGTCCAGTGCCGCTCGGGTCCGCGCAGGCCGATCAGGGCCATGCCGCCGCGCTCGGCCTCCCCCACCGCGTGGTCCACGTCGGCGAGCGTGGCCCGGTCGGTGATGCGCAGCCCCTTGCGCAGGCGCAGCGTGCCGGCGTCCGCGTCGAACAGCACGACGGTGCGGGTGAGCACGAGCGGCACGAGGGCCCACAGGGCGAACAGACCCCACAGCAGCAGCGCCCCGAGCACGAGCTGCACGGTCGCGAGCCCCAGGATCTGCTCGACCAGGCCGTCATGGCCGGCGCGCACCCGGCGGCGATGCCAGGCCTGCAGGGCGGTGGCCGCGAAGGGGCTGAGCAGGATCGCGAGCAGGGGCAGGCCCATCAGCACAAGCGGCCGGTAGCGCGCAGCGAGGGATGGTCCCACGAGCACCGCCCCACGACGGGTGCGGCGCGGGGCGGGCGCCGACGGGGCCGCGGCCGGGCTGGGACTGCTCACCCTGACAGGGTACGGGTGGAGGTGAAACGCCGCTCCTGACCTGTGACCGGGTCGGTGAAGGCGAGGCGGCGGGCCAGCAGCTGCAGCGGGCCGACGGGGTCGCGGCGCGGCTCAGGGTAGAGGTCCTCGCCGCGGATCGGGGCGCCGCGCGAGGACAGCTGGATGCGCAGCTGGTGGGTGCGACCGGTGTGCGGTTCGAGATCCAGGTGCAGCGTGCCCCGCGGGCCCGGGCCGCGGACACTCACAGCGGTGTGGGCGTTCGGCTCGCCGGGGACGACCTGCACGGTGAGGCTGTCTGCGGGCTTGATGAGGCGGTCGCGGAGCGCGATGCGAGTGCCGGGGTCACGCGGCAGCGACCCCTCGTCGTCCGTCGGCCGCCTCTCCCCCGGCTCGACCAGGGCCTCGTAGTGCTTGCGCACCGCTCCGCGGGCGAAGAGCTGCTGGTAGGCGGCACGTTCGGAGGGCACGATCCCGAAGGCGAGCACCCCGGCGGTGCGGCGGTCCAGGCGATGCAGCGGCACCAGGGTCGTGATGCCGGTCAGGCGGCGCAGACGGGCGAGGGCGCTGGCGCGAACATGGGCACCGCGCGGCATCGTCGCCACGTCATGCGGTTTGTCGATGACCAGCAGATGCTCATCGTGCAGCAGCACGGGCAGGTCGATGTCCGGGACGTCTTCATCGGCGAGCTCACGGTGGAACCACAGGCGGTCTCCGGGGTGCAGCATCTCCTCGGCGGCGATGGCGGTGCCGTCGGCGCGCACTACGTCTCCGCCCTCGAAGCGCTCGAGCAGCGGTGTCGCCGCAGGATCCCCGAGGGGTGGGAAGCGCTTCAGCAGAAGGTCGTGGGCGGGGCCGCTCGGGGTGCTGGGCGGGATGGTCCAGCAGATCGCGTCCAGGCCCTCGCGCTGCGGCAGCGGGGAGGCGGGTCGGCGTCCCCTCACCCGGTCACAGCCCCCACACGATGAAGGTCAGCAGATTGTGGCCCACGTAGAACGCCACCAGGGCGAGCAGCAGCAGCTGCGGGTGGCGGTCCACGAAGTTCATGGCCTGCGGCACCTGCTGGCGCAGCTCGGCGGGCGTGATGGCGTCGATGTGGTCGATGCGCACCTGCGCTTCTCTGGCGCGTTGCAGCACCATGTCCTGGGCGCGCGGGCCGAACAGGCGGCTGGGGACGGCGAGCATCCGGCGGTCCGCCGGGTCCATGACGTACACGCCGTCGTACAGGGTGTCGGGGGCGTCGAGCATCTCCCCGGCGCTGGTGCCGCGGGAGATGTCCCGCACCGCGATCACGCGGCCCACCTGCTGCCAGGTGGCGGTGCGGGGGGTGCGCAGGAGACTGCGCAGGGTGAAGCCCTCCTCGTCGACCTGCAACCAGGCGGTCAGCACGCGCAGCGTCACCGCGGTGGCCAGCACCGCCACGATCACCCACAGCACCAGGGGGAGGGTGAAGAGGGCGTCGCGGAAAAGGGCCTCGTCACGCCACAGTCGCTGGCCCACGAAGCTAATGATCACGAGGAACTCGAGGACCACCACGAACACGAGGGCGGTCACGAGCGTGCCGATCACGACGGAGGCCGGGGGCCCGAAGGTTCGGGTCGGGCGATCGTCGTGGACCCTGGGCTCGGCCGGGCCGGATGTGCTGGCCACCTACGCTCCTCGGGACTCGACATCTGAACACGGACATCCTAGTGGGAGCCCGATGCGCAACGGGCGAGCCAGGTGCTCCTGGCCCGCCCGTTGCTGCGATCTGACCGTGAGGTCAGTCCTCCTCGTCGTCCTTCTTCTCGATCACGAGGGTCTCGGTGGTCAGCACCAGACCGGCGATCGAGGCGGCGTTGCGCAGTGCGGAACGGGTCACCTTGACCGGGTCGATAATCCCGGCGGCGGCGAGGTCCACGTACTCGCCGGTGGCGGCGTTCAGGCCGGTGCCCACCGGGGACTCCTTGACCTTCTCCACCACGACGTAGCCCTCGTGGCCCGCGTTCTCGGCGATCCAGCGCAGCGGCTCGACGACCGCACGGGCCACGGCGCGCACGCCCACGGCCTCGTCGCCCTCAAGGCCGAGGTCGCTCTCGAGCACGGAGGAGGCCTGGACGATGGCGGAGCCGCCACCGGCCACGATGCCCTCGGCGATGGCAGCGCGGGTCGCGGAGACCGCGTCCTCGATGCGCATCTTCTTCTCCTTGAGCTCGACCTCCGTGTGCGCGCCCACCTTGATGACGGACACGCCGCCGGAGAGCTTCGCGAGACGCTCCTGGAGCTTCTCGCGGTCCCAGTCGGAGTCGGTGTTCTCGATCTCGCCGCGGATCTGGGCGACACGATCGGCCACGGCCTCATCGTCACCGGCCCCACCCACGATGGTGGTGGAGTCCTTGGTGATGACCACGCGACCGGCGTGACCGAGCACCTCGGTGCCGACGGTCTTGAGGTCCAGGCCGAGATCGGCCGTGACCACCTGGGCGCCGGTGAGCACCGCGATGTCCTGCAGCATGGCCTTGCGGCGGTCGCCGAAGGCCGGGGCCTTCACGGCCGCGCCCTTGAAGGCGCCGCGGACCTTGTTCACGACCAGCGTGGACAGAGCCTCGCCGTCGACGTCCTCGGCGATGATGAACAGCGGCTTGCCGCCCTCGACGACCTTCTCCAGCAGCGGGAGAATGTCCCCCACTGCGGAGATCTTCGACTGCACCAGCAGCACCTGCGCGTCCTCCAGGACGGTCTCCTGGCGGTCGGCGTCGGTGATGAAGTGCGGGGAGATGTAGCCCTTGTCGAACTGCATGCCCTCGGTGAAGTCGAGCTCCATCGCGGTGGTGGAGGACTCCTCCACCGTGATGACGCCGTCCTTGCCGACCTTGTCGAAGGCCTCGGCGAGCAGCTCGCCGATCTCGCGGTCCTGGCTGGAGACGGCCGCGACGTTCGCGATCTGCTCCTTGGTGTCCACGTCGGTGGCGATCTCGCCGAGCTTCTCGGAGAGGGCCTCGACGGCCTTCTCGATGCCGCGCTTGAGGGCCGCAGGAGCGGCGCCGGAGGCGACGTTGCGCAGGCCCTCGTGGACGAGCGCCTGGGCGAGGACGGTGGCGGTGGTGGTGCCATCGCCGGCCACGTCGTTGGTCTTGGTCGCGACCTCCTTGGTGAGCTGCGCACCGAGGTTCTCGTAGGGATCCTCGAGCTCGACCTCACGGGCGATGGTCACGCCGTCGTTGGTGATGGTGGGGGCGCCCCACTTCTTGTCGAGGACGACGTTGCGGCCCTTGGGGCCCAGCGTCACCTTGACGGTGTTCGCGAGCTTGTCGACGCCGCGCTCCAGTGCGCGCCGCGCCTCCTCGTCGTAGATGATCTCCTTGGCCATGGGGTCTCCGCTCAGTGCTCGACGATTGCGAGGATGTCACGGGAGCCGAGGACCAGGTACTCCTCGTTGCCGTACTTCAGCTCGGTGCCGCCGTACTTGGAGAAGACGACCTTGTCGCCGACCTTGACGTCCATGGGGATGCGCTCGCCCTTGTCGTCGAAACGACCGGCGCCGACCGCGACGACCTCGCCCTCCTGGGGCTTCTCCTTCGCGGTGTCCGGGATGACCAGGCCGGAAGCGGTGGTCTGCTCCGCCTCGAGCGGCTTGATGACGACACGGTCCTCGAGGGGCTTGATGGAGACCGACATGCGGCTCACTCCTTCTTGAGATGACTCTGCTTGAGTTCGGGTGGCGGGATCGGGGTCCGATCGTCGTCGCGGGTCCGACCGGGAGGATCCCTGACGGCAGGCTCTGGCACTCTCGGCCGTCGACTGCCAACGCGCTCACTCTAGGCCCCGCGCTGGCACTCGTGCAAGGCGAGTGCTAAGCGCTCGGCGAACGGCTCGCGCCCCTCAGCGCCCGGCCGCCTGCAGGATCTGCGCCACCTGCTGTTCCTCGAAGCGGTAGACCGGTTCGAAGACATCGCGCTGGGCGTCACCCGCGTTCGGCAGCACGGAGCTCCAAATCCGCGGGGCGCCCGCCCCGAGCTCCACGATGCTCGCGCCGGACAGGGCCAGGGCCTGCTCGCTCTCCCCCGCTCCCAGCGGATCCACGACGTTCGTGATCCCCGGGGCGACATGCACCGGGATGCCCGCGACCTGTCCGTCCATCGCGTGGTGGTAGTGGCCGGACAGCACGATGCGTACATCGGAGCCCTCGAGCACCGCAGCGAGCTCATCCCGGCCATCCAGCTCGAGGCCGGCCAGCAGCGGTGTCGCGGCTGGAAGCGGCGGATGGTGGATCACCAGCACCGTCCCCGCGGCGGCGGGCTCGGCGAGAACGGCGCGCAGCCACTGCAGCTGCTCGGTCTCGAGATGGCCGTACCCGGCCCCCGGCACGCTCGAATCGAGCACCACCACGCGACCGCCGCCGGACAGCTGCACCACCCGGTCCTGGCTCTCGGCACGCTGCTCCCCCGGGGCGATCGTCTGGCCGTACACGGTGGAGACGTCATGGTTGCCCATGGCGACCACGAGCGGGGCCCCGAGCTGCTGGGCGAAGGGGTCCAGGAGCTCGTGCAGCAGCGCGTAGCTCTTGGCGCTGCCATCCTCGGAGGCATCGCCCGCGTGGACCACGAGGTCGATGTCCTGCAGGGGCGCAAGATGCGCGAGCAGTCCGCGCAGCGCCGCGGCAGTGTCGATGCGGTCGTAGTGACGGGCGTTCGGATCGCCGTACAGGTGGGTGTCGGTCAGGTGGAGGATGCGCATGATCGCACCGTAGCGGTGGCGTGTGGCCGATAAGTGAACAGCCGCGTCGGCGCGGTGATTGATCCGTGTGCGCGGACGCTCCGGGCCCCTCAGCCCAGCGCCCCCACCCATTCCTCCTCGCCGTCCGTGAAGCGCTGATGCTTCCAGATCGGCAGGCGACGCTTGACCGTGTCCACAAGGTCATCGCAGGCGGCGAAGGCCTGTTTGCGGTGCGGAGCGGAGACCGCGCAGGCCAGGGCGGACTCCCCGATCGCGAGCGGCCCCACCCGGTGGGTGAGCGCCACGAGCACGTCGGGGTAGCGCTCGGCGATCTCTGCGGCGACCTCGCGGGCGACCGCCGAGGCGCTCGGATGGGAGCTGTATTCGAGGCGTTCGACGTCCTTGCCGCCGTCGTGGTCGCGCACCACCCCGTCGAAGGTGACGACCGCGCCGCAGCGCGGATCGGCGACGGCCGCGGCCATCACGGCGATGCTCACCGGCTCCTCGGTCACCGCGGCGTGCCGCACCCGCTGGTCGGCAGTCCCCATCGCGGGATCGCCCGGCACCCGCAGCTGCGCGATGTCTCCGCCGAAGGGCGTGGGCCCGGTGGTCATTCGTGTCCCCCGCCGTCGCGCTGCTCGAGCAGGTGGTCCAGGATCGGATCGAGCACCGTGATGCCGTCCTTCACCCCGCCGCGAGAACCCGGCAGGTTCACCACGAAGCTGCGGCCCGCCATCCCGGCGAGGCCGCGGCTGAGCACAGCGGCCGGAGACTTCTCAGAGCCGATGCGCCGCACCGCCTCCAGCACGCCGGGCATCTCGCGCTCGATCAGCGGGGCGGTCTGCTCGGGGGTGACGTCGGTGGGGCTGATGCCGGTGCCGCCCGAGGAGATCACCACATCGATCTCGCGGCTGATCGCCGTGGCGAGCGCGGCACCGACCTCGGGGCCATCGGGCACAACCTGGTGCTCGACGGGGTCCAGGCCGCGCTCGGTCAGCCACTGCACGAGCAGCGGGCCGGTGCGGTCCTCATAGGTGCCGTCGGCGGCGCGGGTCGAGGCGATCAGCACCAGGGCGCTGCCGCGCAGGGTCGGGGCGGGGGCTCCTTCCTCGCGGGCGGTGCAGTCGGCGTCGCTGCGCTGGGCGGGCATGTGTTTCATCGGTCCTCCTCCGAGGAGTTCGTCCGGGCGGCCTCGCGCTGCTCGCGCGTCCAGTCCCCGCTCTTGCCGCCGGATTTCGCCATGACGGCGATGTCCTCGATGCGGGCCAGCGGGTCCACGGCCTTGATCATGTCGAACAGGGTCAGCGCGGTGACGCTCACCGCGGTCAGAGCCTCCATCTCCACGCCGGTGACGCCGCGGGTGCGCACGCGCGCGATGATCTCCACGCGGTGCCCGGCGGGGTGCAGGTCCACCTCGATGCCGCCGAGTGGCAGCGGATGGCACAGGGGGATGAGGTCGCTCGTGCGCTTGGCACCCATGATCCCGGCCAGGCGGGCGGTGGCGAGCGCCTCCCCCTTGGGCAGGTCACCGGTCGCGATGCGGTCCACCACATCGGCGCGGGTGCGCAGGATTCCGCGGGCGCGGGCCTCGCGGGAGGTGACGTTCTTGGCGGTCACATCGACCATATGGGCGGAGCCGTCGGGGCGCACATGGCTGAGCTCGGTGCCGTGCTCTGAGTGGGGGTGTGAGGGCGAGGGGTTCGGCTGGTCCATCAGCGTTCTCCTTCCGGCAGCAGGATCGTCTCCACCAGGTCTTCGTGGTGCAGGGCGTCCACCCCGACGGGGACCCGGACCAGGGCGGTGGCACCGGCCAGGGCTCCCAGCAGATGCGAGGAGGGCCCGCCGGCCAGGCGCACGTGACCGCTGGGCAGTACGCGAGCGCGGCGATACTGCTCAAGATGGGCGGGTGAGGGCTCGGGGCGCGCGGGGTCATCGAGCTGCAGGGGCAGGCGGAGGCG
>NZ_JALLAL010000006.1:0-83646 GCF_023062615.1 Brachybacterium sp. Marseille-Q7125
AGCGGTCAACGCGTGTCTCTCGACCGGGCGGCAACACCCCCCGGACCATGAATGGCAGGGCAACAAAGCCATACCCGGCCGAGCGACCAGACCCCCGACCATCGGGGGTGCTCACACGGTAACGGGGGGATGCGGTCGCGGCAGGCTGCCGCGACCCCGCGACCGGGCCGGATGAATGCCTGTCGGCGGTGCGGCACCGCTCCTCCGCCCTCAGGCGAGCTCGATGAGCTCCTGGTATTCGTCGTTCCACAGGTCCTCGACGGCGTCGGGCATCATGAGCACCCGCTCGGGGTTCAGCGCCGCGACGGCGCCCGGGTCGTGCGAGACCAGCACGACCGCGCCCTCGAAAGCGGAGAGCGCCCCGAGGATCTCCTGACGGCTCGCCGGGTCGAGGTTGTTCGTCGGCTCATCCAGCAGCAGCACGTTCGCGCTGGAGACCACCAGGGTCGCGAGCGCCAGGCGGGTCTTCTCCCCGCCGGAGAGCACCCGGGCGGGCTTGTGCACGTCCTCGCCGGTGAACAGGAATGAGCCGAGGATCTTGCGGGCCTCCACCTCCGGCAGCTCGTAGGCAGCGGTCATCATGTTCTCCAGCACCGTGCGCTCAAGATCGAGGGTTTCGTGCTCCTGGGCGTAGTAGCCGATCCGCAGCCCGTGCCCGGGGATGATCTCGCCGGTGTCCGCCGGATCCACTCCGGCGAGGATCCGCAGCAGGGTGGTCTTGCCCGCGCCGTTCAGGCCGATCACCACCACGCGGGAGCCGCGGTCGATCGCGAGGTCCACATCGGTGAAAATCTCCAGGCTCCCGTAGGACTTGGAGAGGCCCTGCGCCATGAGCGGCGTCTTCCCGCAGGGGGCGGGCCGCGGGAAACGCAGGGAGGCGACCTTGTCGGCCCGGCGCTCCTCCTCGACGCCGTCGAGCATCTTCTCGGCCCGGCGCAGCATGTTCTGGGCGGCCACGGCTTTGGTGGCCTTGGCGCGCATCTTCTCCGCCTGGGCGGTGAGCGCCGAGGCCTTTTTCTCCGCGTTGGCACGTTCGCGCTTGCGGCGCTTCTCGTCGTCCTCGCGCTGGCGCAGGTACTGCTTCCAGCCCATGTTGTAGATGTCGATCACGGCGCGGTTGGCGTCGAGGTAGAAGACCTTGTTGACGACCTGCTCCACGAGCTCGACGTCGTGACTGATGACGATCAGGCCACCGCGGAAGCTCATGAGGTATTCGCGTAGCCACACGATCGAGTCGTGGTCGAGGTGGTTGGTGGGCTCATCCAGAATCATCGTCTCGGCCTGGGAGAACAGGATGCGGGCGAGCTCCACGCGGCGCCGCTGTCCGCCGGAGAGGGTGCCGAGCTGCTGCTCGAGCAGCCGATTGGGCAGCCCCAGGTTCGCGGCCATGCGCTTGGCCTCGGCTTCCGCCGCATAGCCGCCGACGGCGTCGAGCTCTGCCTCCAGACGCGGGTAGCGCTCCATGGCCTTGATGCGCTTGGTCTCGCTGAGGGACATATCCCCCATCTCCTGCTCGGCGCGGCGCAGGCGGCGCAGGATCCCGTCGAGCCCGCGGGCGGAGAGGATGCGGGCCAGCACCGTCTCGGTGTCTTCGCCGCTGTGGGTGTCCTGCGGGAGGTAGCCCAGCTCCCCGCTGATCTCGACGCTGCCTTCGGTGGCATCCAGGGTGCCCGAGAGCACGCGGGTCAGGGTGGTCTTCCCGGCGCCGTTGCGGCCCACGAGCCCCACCCGGTCTCCGGCGGTGACCTGGAAGGAGACGTTGCTCATGAGCAGGCGTGCGCCGACGCGGATGGCGAGGTCGTGCACGGTGATCACGGGCGGCTCCTTCTGTGGCACGCAGCGGGCGTTTTCTGTGGCGCGCGGCAGGCGCTGCGGACCGGATCGAGTCTAGGGGTGGCCAGCGGGCCGTGCCGCGGTCGACGGGGCCACGGTGCCGTGTCCCACATCGTCCGTTCTGCCGGACGTGCCCTGCGCAGATGGCCGGCACGGGCAGGCGGAAGGTGCAATAGTGGCAGCGGCGGCCGCATCGGCGGTCCGCAGCTGACGGAGCAGGCACGTTGCAAGGAGGCCACGCGATGCTGATCGGGGTTCCCCGGGAGGTCAAGAACAACGAGGATCGGGTGGGGCTCAACGCTCCGGCCGTCCATGAGCTGGAGCGCCACGGACACGAGGTCATCGTCCAGTCCGGGGCGGGAATCGGATCCGGGATCACGGATGAGGCCTACCGTGCGGCCGGCGCGGAGATCGTCGATGGAGCCGACGAGGTCTGGCAGCGCGCGGACATGATCGTGAAGGTGAAGGAGCCTCTGCCCGAGGAGCACAAGTTCCTGCGCAAGGACCAGGTGCTGTTCACATATCTGCACCTTGCGGCCGACAAGGCGCTGACCGATGCGCTGCTGGAGGCGGGCACCACCGCGATCGCCTACGAGACCGTGCAGCTTCCGGATCGTTCCCTGCCGCTGCTGACGCCGATGAGCATGATCGCGGGGCGTCTGGCCACGCAGGTGGCCGCGTACCATCTCATGGCCCCGCTGGACGGCTCCGGAATGCTGATGGGCGGCGTCCCCGGCACGCCCGCGGCGAAGCTGCTGGTGGTCGGCGGCGGCATCGTCGGGGAGCAGGCGGCGATCATGGCCTACGGGCTGCAGGCCGAGGTGACGGTGATCGACCTGAACGTGCCGCGTCTGAACCAGCTCGCCATCACGCACCACGGACACTTCCGCACCCGGTACTCCACGGCGCTGGATCTGGCGGATGAGATCGCCACGGCCGACGTGGTGATCGGCTCGGTGCTGATCCCCGGCAAGCGCGCCCCCAAGCTCGTGACCGATGAGATGGTGCGGTCGATGAAGCCCGGCTCGGTGCTCGTCGATGTGGCGATCGATCAGGGCGGATGCTTCGAGCACTCGCGTCCGACCACCCATGACGACCCGACCTTCGCCGTGCACGACACCGTCTACTACTGCGTGGCGAACATGCCGGGGTCGGTGCCCGTGACGGCCACGCGCGCACTGAACAATGCGACGATCCCCTACGTGCTGAAGCTCGCCGATCGCGGCTGGCAGGATGCGCTGCGCGCCGATGAGGCGCTCGCCAAGGGCCTGCACACCCACGCTGGCAAGCTGGTGCATGACGGGACGGCGGAAGCCCATGGCCTCGAGCTGACGGACCGCCAGGAGGTCCTCGGCTGATCGTGCGGGTGGGTGCGCCCGGCGTCGGGCGCGCCCACCGGCATCAGGTGTCGATGGGTGAGAGGCTGCCGCCACGGCCCAGGTTCGTGGCGGACCACGTGAGCGGACGCGGGGCCTGACCTCCCGCGGTGAAGCTGACGCTCACCGACCTTATGCGAGCGCCCCCGGGGCCTTGTCGGGCCGGGGGCGCTCGCGATGCGAGGTGGGGGTCAGCGGGTCAGAGGTTGAAGCCGATGGCGCGCAGCTGCTCGCGGCCGTCCTCGGTGATCTTCTCCATGCCCCACGGCGGCATCCACACCCAGTTGATGCGGTGGGACTCGGTGATCGGGTCGAGCACCGCGAAGGTCTGCTCCTCGAGCAGGTCCGTCAGCGGGCAGGCGGCGGAGGTCAGCGTCATGTCCACCACCGCGTGACCGTCTTCGACGGTCGCACCGTAGACGAGACCCAGATCCACCACGTTGATCCCGAGCTCGGGGTCGATGACATCCTTCATCGCCTCGATCACGTCCTCCTTGGTGACGGACGAGGCCGGGGTCTGCTGATCGGTCATGGGATCCTCCTGATCCCCAGCGGCAGGCTCAGGCGCCCGCGCCGGTGAGGTAGCGGTCGTAGCCCTCGGCCTCCAGACGCTCGGCGAGCTCGGGACCGCCCTGCTCGGCGATCTTGCCGTCCACGAACACGTGCACGAAGTCCGGCTTCACGTACTGCAGGATGCGGGTGTAGTGGGTGATGAGCATGATGCCCACGTCGGTGTTCTCCTTGGCGCGGTTCACGCCCTCGGAGACGATGCGCAGCGCATCCACGTCCAGACCGGAGTCCGTCTCGTCGAGGACCGCGATGGCGGGCTTCAGCAGCTGCATCTGCAGGATCTCGTGGCGCTTCTTCTCGCCGCCGGAAAAGCCCTCGTTGACGTTGCGCTCGGCGAAGGCGGGGTCCATGCGCAGGTCATCCATGGCGTTCTTGACGTCCTTGACCCAGTGGCGCAGGGACGGGGCCTGGCCGTCGATCGCGGTCTTGGCGGTGCGCAGGAAGTTCGAGACGGTCACGCCGGGGACCTCGACGGGGTACTGCATAGCGAGGAACAGGCCGGCGCGGGCGCGCTCGTCGACCTCCATCTCCAGCACGTCCTCGCCGTCCAGCAGCACCTCACCCTTGGTGATCTCGTACTTGGGGTGGCCGGCGATGGCGTAGGCGAGGGTGGACTTGCCCGAGCCGTTGGGGCCCATGATCGCGTGGGTCTCCCCACCCTTGATGGTGAGGTCCACGCCCTTGAGGATCTGCTTGGTGCCCTCGGGGGTCTCGACGGTGGCGTGGAGGTTCTTGATCTCCAGGATGGACATGTGCGGTTCTCCTTGACCAGGTGCTCTGGTGTGTCTGTGGTGGGTGAAGGGCCGAGGGGCCCGGAGTCAGGGGGTGGGGGGCGCGCTGGGATCCACGAGGATCTCGTCGCGCCCCTCGTCCACCCGCACGGGGAACACCCGTACGGGCAGGACCGCCGGCAGCTGCAGGGGTCGACCGGTCCGCAGGTCGAACTGGCTGCCGTGCTTCCAGCATTCGATGGTGCAGCCCTCGACGTCGCCGTCGCTCAGCGCGATCTCGTCGTGCGAGCAGCGGTCCTCGAGGGCGTGGACGCCGCCGTCCGCGTCGCGCACCACGGCAAGCTCGAGGTCACCGAGGGTGACGTCGATCGCCTCACCGGGGGCGAGGTCGCTCAGGCGCGCGACGGGAACGTAGGCGTCCGACATCAGTTCATGCTCCGGGCCAGCTCAGCCTCGATGGACTCGAACAGGTGCTCGCGGATCTCGGGGACGTCGATCTTCTGGATCAGCTCGGCGAAGAAGCCGCGCACCACCAGGCGTCGCGCCTCGAGCTCGGGGATGCCACGAGCGCGCAGGTAGAACAGCTGCTCGTCGTCGAAGCGACCGGTGGCGGCGGCGTGGCCGGCGCCCTCGATCTCCCCGGTCTCGATCTCGAGGTTGGGCACGGAGTCCGCCCGCGCGCCCTCGGTGAGGACAAGGTTGCGGTTGAGCTCGTAGGTGTTGGTGCCCTCGGCCTCCTTGCGGATGAGGACATCGCCCACCCACACGCTGCGTGCCTTCTTGCCCTGCAGCGCGCCCTTGTAGGCCACGTCGGAGGTGCAGTTGGGGGCGGCGTGGTCCACGAACAGGCGGTGCTCGAGGAACTGGTCCTCGTCGGAGAAGTAGAGGCCCAGGTTCTCCACCTCGGCGCCCGGGGCGGCGAGCTCACCGGTGACGCTCACGCGCACCGCGGAGCCACCCAGGGAGACGACGATGTGCTTGAGCTTCGCATCGCGTCCCAGCTTGGCGTGATGGGTGGAGATGTGGATGGCGTCATCGTCCCAGTCCTGCAGGGTGATGACGGTCATCTGGGAGTTGTCTCCGACCACCATCTCGACGTTCTGGGCGTACTGCGCCGAGCCGGTGTGGCGTAGCACGAAGGTTGCGCTCGCGGACTCCGCGGTCTCCAGCACGATGTGCCCATTGGCGCGACGGTCGACGCCGCTGCCGGTGATATTCACGCGGAACGGGTCATCCAGGGCCGCGTTCTTGGGTGCCACCAGGTGCAGCGCCTCCTCGGACCGGGCGGAGGCGATGGCCGCCGGCAGGTCCTCGGGCACCAGCACGGTGCCGCGCGGTGCGGCGCCGGGGGCCAGGGCAGTGATCTCCGCGGCCCCGGCGGGGGCCTGCACGTCGTAGTCGAGCGCGGGATCGCCCTCGCGGTCATCCGTCGGCGCGTCCTCGAACAGGGCGGCGAAACGGCGCAGCGGGGTGAAGCGCCACTCCTCGATGTTGCTGCGCGGCGTCTCATGGTCGGCGATCTCGAAGGAGCGCAGGCGTGAGCCACGGTTGTCGGCGGCGTGGTGCGCGCCCACCTCCAGGCCCTCGTCCTCCAGCGTCACCTCGGATTCGGTCTCGACCCCCTGCAGGGCGTCCTGCGCGGCCACGGGCGCGGCGCCCGCGGCATGCGCCACGTTCTCGTTGGCCGCGGGATCCCCCGTGCTCTCGGCACCGGTCACATCTGCGGTGGTCATCAACCGACTGCTCCTTCCATCTGCAGCTCGATCAGGCGGTTCAGCTCAAGGGCGTACTCCATCGGGAGCTCGCGTGCGATGGGTTCGATGAACCCGCGCACGATCATCGCCATCGCCTCGGGCTCCTCCATGCCGCGGCTCATCAGGTAGAAGAGCTGCTCCTCGGAGACCTTGGAGACGGTGGCCTCGTGGCCCATCTGGACATCGTCGACGCGCACGTCGACATAGGGGTAGGTGTCGGTGCGGGAGATCTGGTCCACCAGCAGCGCATCGCACAGCACCGTAGAGGCGGAGTGCTCGGCGCCGGGCATCACCTGCACCAGGCCGCGGTACGAGGTCCGGCCGCCACCGCGCGAGACCGACTTGGAGACGATCGAGCTGGAGGTGTGCGGGGCCATGTGGACCATCTTGGAGCCGGTGTCCTGCTGCTGGCCCTCGCCGGCGAAGGCGATGGACAGCGTCTCGCCGCGGGCGTGCTCGCCCATCAGCCACACCGCCGGGTACTTCATAGTGACCTTGGAGCCGATGTTGCCATCGACCCACTCCATGGTCCCGCCCTCTTCGACGGTGGTGCGCTTGGTGACCAGGTTGTACACGTTGTTCGACCAGTTCTGGATGGTCGTGTACCGCACCCGGGCGTCCTTCTTCACGATGATCTCCACCACGGCGGAGTGCAGCGAATCGGACTTGTAGATCGGGGCGGTGCAGCCCTCGACGTAGTGCACGTAGGAGCCCTCGTCGGCGATGATCAGCGTCCGCTCGAACTGGCCCATGTTCTCGGTGTTGATGCGGAAGTAGGCCTGCAGCGGGATCTCCACGTGCACGCCCTTGGGGACGTAGACGAAGGAGCCGCCGGACCACACCGCGGTGTTCAGGGCGGAGAACTTGTTGTCACCGGAGGGGATGACGGTGCCGAAGTACTCCTCGAAGATCTCCGGGTGCTCCTTGAGGGCGGTGTCCGTGTCCAGGAAGATCACGCCCTGCTCCTCCAGGTCCTCGCGGATCTGGTGGTAGACGACCTCGGACTCGTACTGCGCGGCCACACCGGCCACCAGACGCTGCTTCTCCGCCTCGGGGATGCCCAGGCGGTCGTAGGTCTCCTTGATGTCCTCGGGCAGGTCCTCCCAGGAGGTGGCCTGCTTCTCAGTCGAGCGGACGAAGTACTTGATGTCCTCGAAGGCGATGCCGGACAGGTCCGGGCCCCAGGTGGGCAGCGGCTTCTTCTCGAACAGCTTGAGGGCCTTCAGGCGCCGCTCGAGCATCCATTCGGGCTCACCCTTGCGGGCCGAGATGTCGCGCACGACCTCCTCGCTGAGCCCACGGCGGGCGGAGGCGCCGGCGTCGTCGGAATCGTGCCAGCCGTAGGCGTACTGGCCCACGGACTCGATGATCTCGTCCTGTGTGAGCTTCTCTGGTGCGCTCGTCATGGTGTCCTTCCCTCGGTGAGCGGAATGTGAGTCGTGCAGGCATGGGCTCCCTGGGCCAGAGTGGCCAGGCGCTGCACGGGGGCGCCGATGATGCGGGAGATGACCCGGGTCTCGGCCTCGCACAGCTGCGGATGCTCCGCGGCGATGTCGAGAACCGGGCAGTGGCCGTGGCAGAGCTGCGCCGTGACGAGGGTACGCGCTGCGCTGCCCTCCTGCCGAGCCGGGGCGGGCAGCGGGACGCTGAGTGGGCGCACGGTCGTCGCGTAGCCGCGTTCGGTCAGCAGCTCGCTGAGCAGTTCGAGACGGTCGACCGGGGTGAGCTCGTCACCGGCGGCCTGTTCGGTCGCGGTCACGCGCGCATCCAGCTCGTCCTCCCAGTCGGCGACCCGTTCGGCGGCCAGGCGCTCGACGGCCTCCTCGCCGCCCACCCGGGCGAGCTCCTGCATCGCCAGGATGGCGATCTCGTCGTACCCGCCGGGCAGGTGCTCGTGGGCGGAGGCGGAGAGGACGAAGGATTTGCTGGGTCGACCGCGGCCGCGCTGGGCCACGGGCACGACGTGCTCGGCGATGACCCCTTCGGCCTCGAGGACCGTGAGGTGGCGTCGCACCGCAGCGGAGGTCAGTCCGAAGCGCTCGGCGAGCGCGCGAGCGGTGATCGGACCGTGGGCGGAGATCGCCTCGACGAGCCTCTCGCGCGTCGTCGGGGTCGCGCCGTGCTCGTTCTCCGGTTCCGTCACGTGCATCCCTCCCGTCGTCGGCCCGATCGATTTTACAACACTCAGGTTTCTAAAAGGCCGACGAGAGATGTGCCACGGGGCACCCGGGCGGCGCCGGATCCGAGCAGTCCCGCACCCCGCGTCCTCCACGTCACCACAAGTGGATCACATCTCGCACATTGTGCCACATTCAACTATCCTCGGTGCTCCGCACACCGAAGGAGAACCATGACCGAGCACGACTCATCCCCCGCCCTGGAGCACCCGACCAGGGGCGCCTACGTCCAGCCCGGCAAGGCCTTCGACCGCGACATGAACTACATCGCCGACCGCATCACCGTCGACGGCCGTGACGGCTGGCCGGTCGAGGCCGGGCGCTACCGGCTGATCGCCGCCCGCGCTTGCCCGTGGGCGAACCGCACCCTGATCTCCCGTCGGCTGCTGGGACTCGAAGAGGCCATCAGCGTGGGCATGCCCGGCCCCACGCATGACGCCCGGTCCTGGACCTTCGACCTCGACCCGGGCGGCAAGGACCCGGTGCTCGGCTACGAGCGTCTGCAGGAGGCGTATTTCGCACGCTTCGCGGACTACCCGCGCGGCATCACCGTGCCGGCGATCGTGGATGTCCCCACCAAGGCCGTGGTGACCAACGACTTCCAGCAGATCACCCTGGATTTCGCGACCCAGTGGACCGCCTTCCACCGTGAGGGCGCACCGGATCTATACCCCGCGGCGCTGCGCGAACAGATCGACGAGCTGAATGACTGGATGCTGCACCGCGTGAACAACGGGGTGTACAAGGTGGGGTTCGCCGGCTCCCAGGACGCCTACGAAAAGGAGTACCACCTGCTGTGGGAGGCCCTCGATGAGCTTGAGGAGCGCCTGGCGGACCGCCGCTACCTCATGGGGCCGATGATCACCGAGGCCGATGTGCGGCTGTTCCCCACCCTGATCCGCTTCGATCCCGTCTACCACGGCCACTTCAAGGCCAACCGCCAGACCCTCGCCTCGATGCCGAATCTGTGGAACTACACCAAGGATCTGTTCCAGACCCCCGGCTTCGGCGACACCGTGGACTTCGCGCAGATCAAGCGGCACTACTACTACGTGCACGAGGACATCAATCCCACGCGCATCGTGCCGACGGGCCCCGACCTCGAGCCGCTGCTTACGCCCCATGACCGGAACCGTTTCGAGACCGACACCTGGGGGCCGGGTGGCAGTGCCCCTGAGCCGCCGCTGACCGCAGAGGTCGTCGATCCCGCGCATACCCCGCTGCACGTGACGGGCCGCTGACCGCGCTTGGCCCCCCGTGGTGGCCTGCCCGGCGTGTGCCTCGCGCCGCGCGACGGGCACAGAGCGGGATCCTGGCCGTGCCCGCCTACGATGGAGCGGCCATGACCGAACACTCCTCCCCCGCTCTGATCGCTGAGGGCCTGCACCTGGCCTACGGGCCCGTGCGCGCCCTGGACGGCCTGGACCTCGTGGCCCGCCGCGGCGAGGTCACCGCCCTGCTGGGCCCCAACGGCGCTGGGAAGACCACACTGGTCTCCTGCGCCACCGGGCTGCTGCGCCCCGACGCCGGAACCATCCGCGCGCTAGGTGCCGATCCGCACCGCGCCAGCGCCGAGCATCGCGCCCGCGTGGGCGTCATGATCCAGGACGGCGGGCTCGCTTCCGGTTCCACCGCGGGGCGTCTGCTGCGCTACGGCGCGAGCCTATACCAGAACCCTCTGAATGTTGCGGAGGTCTCCGAGCACTTGGGGATCGATGAGTTCTCCGGCACGATCGTGCGGCGCCTCTCCGGCGGGCAGCGGCAGCGTCTGGCGCTGGCGCTGGCCATCATCGGCCGTCCCGAGCTGCTGTTCCTCGATGAGCCCACTGCCGGGATGGATCCCGCCATCCGGGCAAAGGTCCGCGACCTCGTCCGGGCGCTCGCCCGCACCGGCACCGCCGTCGTGCTCACCACGCACCTCATGGACGATGTGGTGGGTCTTGCCGATGCGGTCTGCGTGATCGCCGGGGGGCGGGCGATCGCCTCCGGCACCGTGCAGGAGGTCGTCGATGCGCATGCGGCGCAGAGCGGCTCTCTCGCGGTGCGCTATCGCGCCGACGGCGTGGCACCCGAGGCGGTCGATGCGCTCACCGCGGATCTGCGCCGCACCGCGCAGGCGCACGGTGCTCAGCTGGATGTCGTGGGCTCGGGGTCCGCTGAGCTGGAATCGGTCCTGCTGGACCTCATGGCCGACGCCGACGCCGAGACCGGTACCGCCACCGGAACCGGCAGCGGGCCCGACAGCGGGGACCCGGCGGCGCCCGGTGGCGCAGCGAGGACGGAGGAGACCCGATGAGCAGCACCCCCACGAGCATCCCGGGCCGCACCGCGCGTCCGGCCCCCGCTCCGCGCGGACGCCGCATCCTCTCCCATGCAGCGCTCGAAGCCCGGATTCTGCTGACCAACGGCGAGCAGCTCATGGTCGCGATCGCCGCCCCCGCCATGGTGCTCATCGCGCTGCGGCTGCTGCCGGTGGGCCGCCTCGAGGGCGCCGAGACGATCAACACCGCGCTCGCAGCGACCTTCGCCACGGCGCTGATGTCCACGTCCTTCACCTCCCAGGCGATCCAGACCGGATTCGACCGCCGCAACGGGGTGCTGCGCTGGGTGGCCACCACTCCCCTGGGCCGCGACGGGTATCTCGCCGGGAAGATCCTCGCCACCGCTCTCGTGCAGCTGATCCAGTTCGTCGTGCTCGGCGGGCTCGCTCTCGCGCTCGGGTGGCGTCCCCAGCTGTGGCAGATCGCCGCGGTGCTCCCGATCTGGGCGCTCGGCACCATCGCCTTTGGGGCGCTGGGTCTGCTGGTCGCGGGGCTGCTGCGCACCGAGGCGGTGCTGGCGGTGGCGAATCTCGTGTTCGTGCTGCTGGTGGCCGTGGGCGGGGTGGCGATCCCCTCGGCGAGCCTGCCGCCCCTGCTGGGCGGACTCGTGGATCTGCTGCCCTCCGGGGCGCTCGGGGATCTGCTGCGCGCAGCGCTCGCCGGGGCGCCGTGGCGCCTCGGGGCGGTGCTGGTGCTGGCCGCGTGGGCGCTCGGCGGCAGCCTCGCGGTGATGCGCTGGTTCCGCTGGACCGACAGCTGAGCGGCGCCCGCAGACAGCGGTGCCCGAGCCCGGGAGTGCTCAGCCGAGCGAGCTGCGCGGGGCGGGGTCGTCGGCGCGGGCGGTAAGGATGACCGGCGCGCCGTCGGTGACCTGGAGCGTGTGCTCGGCGTGAGCGCCACGGGATCCGTCGGCGCTCAGCTGTGTCCACCCGTCGCGCTCATCGATCATGAGCTCATTCGTGGTCGGTACGAGGAACGGTTCGACGGTGATCAGCTGCCCGGCCACGAGCTCGGCCCCAGCGCCCGGCGTGCCATGGTTGGGCACGAATGGCGCCTCGTGCATGGTGCGGCCCACGCCGTGCCCGCCGAAGCGCTCGTTGATCGTGTAGCCGAGCTCATGCGCCGCGGTCATCACGGCATGGCCGATATCGCCGACGGTCGCGCCGGAGCGCACCTGGTCGATGCCCGCCCACATCACCTGCTCGGTGTCGCGGATCAGCTGCAGGTCCTCCTCCCGCGGCGTGCCCACCGGGATCGTGAGGCAGGAATCCGCGACCCAGCCCTCAACCTGCACCGCGAAGTCCAGGGAGAGCAGGTCTCCGTCGGCCAGCACCCGATCGTGAGGGCGGCCGTGCAGCACACCGTCGTTCAGGGAGGTGCAGATGACGTGCCCGAAGGGGCCGGAGCCGAAGGCGGGCGCATAGTCGAGGTAGCAGCTGGTGGCTCCTCGCTCGCGGATCAGGCGGTGCGCTTCCGCATCGACGTCCAAGAGATTCCAGCCCACCTCGACGACGTTGCGCAGATGGCTGAGGACTTCGGCGACGAACTCCCCGGCGGGGCGGGCCTGCTCGAGGGTGGGCAGTTCGGCGGTCTGTTGGCGGCGTCGGCGGCCGAGGATCATCGTGCACCTGCCGTATCCGCGGCATCGAGCTGCTCACCGGTGGCGATGTCGGTGGCCGGTCCCTCCTCAGGGGCCTGCCAGGTCACCAGTCGGGCGCCCACCAGGGCGATGGCCGCGGCGAACATCGCTGCGCCCACCAGGTGGAGGAACACCACCAGCTCGGGCAGGCCGGTGAAGTACTGGATGTAGCCGACGATGCCCTGGGCCACGGTGACCCCCAGCAGCAGCCAGGCGGCCGCGCGGGCCTCCTTCCGCACGCCTGCGCGATGCAGCACCACCATGAGCGCCACCAGCAGGCCGCAGAAGATCCACACCGCCACGGCGTGCAGGCGGGAGATCAGCACCGGATTGACCGTGATGCGCACGATGTCCCCGGCATCGCCCGAATGCGGGCCGGTGCCGGTCACGATCGTGCCCAGCACGAGGACCGTGAATCCCATCGCGGCCAGCGGCGCGAACAGCAGCAGGGCCAGGCGCGGAGCGGCCAGGCGCAGCACCCCGTCGCCGTCATACAGCCGCACCACCAGCACCATGGAGGCGGCGGCGAGGATCGGGGAGAGCAGGAAGTGGGGGCTCACCACGCCGGGGTGCAGGTCCGCCTTGACCACCACCATCCCGATGAGCGCCTGCAGGAGCGTGCCGATCAGCGGCACTGTCGCCAGCCGCAGGAAGCCGACGCCCTTGTGCCGCAGCCAGCGCCAGGCCACCACCAGCAGCAGCACCGCGAAGATGCTCAGTACACCGGTGAGGGAGCGGTTGCCGTACTCCACCAGCGGGTGGATCCCCGCCTCGAGAGTCAGCTCGGGCACGAACTGTCCGGGCTCGCAGTGCGGCCACGTCGAGCAGCCCAGGCCCGATCCGGTCAGGCGTACCAGGCCGCCCGTGAGGATGATGCCCATCTGGCTGATCAGGTTGCCCCAGAAGGCGACCTGCACGATGCGGGCGCGGCGCTGCGGCCCCCAGTCGACAAGACGCGGATCGGGCAGAGTGGAGATGCGGCCGTGGCGCTCGGGCAGAGGCGCTGGTGCCGGGGCAGGATCGGACATAACTGCAGTCTAGGTCTCGGGACCGGGCATGGCCGGGTGCGGCGGGCCCGGCGCACCGGGCGATCGCCCGATGTCACAGCTGCAGGGACGTCGCTACCGCACCCACAACACCGTCACGGCACGCAGGATGTCGTCACAGCACCAGGAAGATCAGAGCCGCCATGGCGAACACCATGAGCGACTGCAGGGTCTGCTGCACGGTCCAGGTGCGCAGCGTCGTGGCCATATCCATGCCGAACAGACGGCCGACGAGCCAGAACCCCGAATCATTCACATGCGAGGCGAACACCGAACCGGCCGCACAGGCCAGCGTGATCGCCACGATCTGCATCTGCGAGAAGTCTCCGGCCATCACCGCCGGGGCCATGAGCCCGGCCGCAGTGGTCAGGGCCACGGTGGCCGATCCCTGCGCGACCCGCAGCACCACAGCCACGGTGTAGACGGCCAGCAGCACCGGGATGCCCAAGTCGTTCATGACATCGGCGAGGGCATCGCCGATCCCGGAGGAGCGCAGCACCCCGCCATACATGCCGCCGGCACCGGTGATGAACACGACCGCCGCGATGGGACCCAGAGCCGAGTCCACCAGCTTCTCCAGGGCACTGCCGGATTCTCCGCGGGCACTGCCCAGCACCACCAGGGCGACCAGCAGCGAGATCAGCAGCGCGATCCCGGACTTGCCAAGCAAGGTGAAGACCTGCGCCCAGGTCTCCTCGCCGGTGATGAACCCTGCCGTCGCGGCGTAGTCCACGCCGGTGTTCAGGAAGATCAGCAGCATCGGCAGCAGGAGCACGGCGATCACCGTGAGCGCCGACGGCGGATTCTTCACGTCTGCGTCATCCTCGGTGGAGAAGATGGCCCCGGGAATGTCCGTGAAGGAGAAGCGGCGGCCGCACACCTTCCCCCACAGGTAGCCGGTGACGTAGAAGGTGGGGACCGCGACCACGATGCCGGCGAGGATCAGCAGACCGAGGTTGGTGCCGAAATAGGTGGAGGCGGCCACGGGACCGGGGTGCGGCGGGACGAAGACATGCATGACGCTGAACGCGACCGCGGTGGGCATCGCATAGAGCAGGATCGGTCCGCCCAGCCGCGCTGCAACGGCGAACACGATCGGCAGCATGACCACAAGCCCGGCATCGAAGAACATCGGGAAGCCAAGGAACAGGGAGGCTGCGCCCAGGGCGACCGGGGCCCGTCGTTCCCCGAAGATCCGGATCATCGAATCGGCGAGAACCCGAGCGCCGCCGGAGTGCTCGATGAGCTTGCCGAGCATCGCACCGAGACCGACCAGGATGCCCACGTCCCCGAGGGTGCTGCGGAACCCGCCCATCACCACCTCATAGAGGTCGCCGGTGGGGATCCCCGCGACGATCGCCGTGAGCACGGAGACCACCACCAGGGTGACGAAGGCATGGACCTTGAACTTGATGATGAGCAGGAGGATCAGGGCGATACCGGCGGCAGCGATGCCGAGCAGCGGTCCCGCCCCCAGGGTCTGTTCCCAGGTATCCACGTGGGGGCTCCGATCTGAGAAGGTGCGGCGGTGTCGGGGCAAGGCCGGTCGCCTCGCAGACGGTGGCGAATATACCTCTCAGCTGGGGCCGGGATCCTAGGGGCACCGAGGCGCGCAGGGCCGGTCTCGGCGGTCTCGGGCCGGTCTCAGAGCACCTCGCGCAGGGTGCGGGCGATGCCGGCGGCGTCCATGCCGCAGCGTTCGAGGATGGCCTCACGCTTCGCGTGTCGGGGGAAGCTCTGCGGCACGCCGATGGTGCGCAGCAGCGGTGCGGGGTGCTCGCGGGTCGCGCGCGTGGTGAGCTCATGGACGAGGGCTGCGCCGATGCCACGCTCAACCACGCCGTCCTCGATAGTGACCACAGCGCGGGCACGGACGGCGGCCTTCAGCAGCGGCGTCGGCAGTGGCAGCGCCTGCACGGGGTCGATCACGTGGATCCGGGCCTCGGGGTGCTCGCGGGCCACCTCGCGGGCCGCGGCGACGGCGGCGTGGCCGAGCGCCCCGATCGAGACGACGAGGATGTCCGGCGCTCCAGGGTCTGCGGGTGCATCGGCCGCCTCGGGGCCGGTGCGCAGCAGCGTGTCGATCCCCTCGCGGGTCTCGATCGCGGGCAGCGCAGCTGGGGCCTTGCCCTTGGGAAAGCGCACGAGGCTCAGCCCCGGCGTGGCGAGGGCCGCGGGTACGGCGCGGGCGAGCTGATCACCATCGCGCGGTGCGAACACGGTCGCGCCGGGGACCTGGGCGGCCAGGGCCAAGTCCCACATGCCGTGGTGGCTGGGCCCGTCGTCCCCGGTGATGCCGGCGCGATCCAGCGTGATGGTGACGTCTTCGTGGTGCAGGGCAACATCCAGCAGCATCTGGTCGAAGGCCCGGTTCAGGAACGTCGAGTAGAGGGCGACGAGCGGCTTCGCGCCACCTCGGGAGAGCCCCGCGGCAGTGCCAAGAGCGAGCTGCTCGGCGATGCCGACATCGAGGACCCGATCGGGCATCTTGCGCTGCATCGGGGTGAGGCCGACGGGGTCCACCATCGCGGCGCTGATGGCGATGACGCGCTCATCGGCGCGGGCGGCCTCGAGCACTGCCTCGCCCAGGCGCGCGGTCCAGGTGGTGGCAGCGGGCGGGGCCGGGTCCTCGGCCGCCGGGGGCGCGGGCGGGGTGATCTCGAAGGGGCCGGTAGCGTGCCAGTGGTCGAGGGCATCGGCCTCAGCGCGGTCGAAACCGGCGCCCTTGCGGGTGACCACGTGGACCACCGCGGCACCGGCCGCCGGGTCCTCGGCGACGCTGCGGGCGCGGGCGAGCACATCGGCGAGAGCGGCATGGTCGTGCCCGTCCACGGGCCCGAGATACGTGAGGCCCAAGGCGGTGAACAGATCTGCTCCGGCAGGCAGCTCGCCACCGCGCAGCTGCTGCAGGTGGGCGGCGAGACCGCCGATGGTCGGGGCGTAGGAGCGGGTATTGTCGTTGAGGACCACCACGGCACCGGAGCCGACGTCGGCGGCCAGCTCATGCAGAGCCTCCAGGCTCACGCCCCCGGTCAGGGCACCATCGCCGATCACGGCGACAGTGACGCCGCGCTGCCCGATGCGGCGGCGGGCACGGTCGATGCCATGCGCCCAGGCGATCGAGCCGGAGGCGTGGGAGTTCTCCACCACGTCATGGGCGGATTCGCGACGGTCGGGGTAGCCGGAGGTGCCGCCCTCACGGCGCAGACCGTCAAGGTCGGGGCGGCCGGTGAGCATCTTGTGGACGTAGGCCTGGTGGCCGGTGTCAAAGATGATCGGCTCCTGCGGGGAGCGGAACTCGCGGTGCAGGGCAATCGTGAGCTCGACGACGCCGAGGTTCGGGCCCAGGTGCCCGCCATGCTCCGAGGTGATCTCCAGCAGGCGACGGCGAAGGGTGCGGGCAAGCCCGGGCAGCTGGTCGAGGTGCAGCGTCCGCAGCTGTTCGGGATTCGCGGGGATCTCGACCTCCGCGGGGGCGCCGAGCGCGGCCGCATCCTGGGGCAGCACGCCCGGGAACGCGAAGCTGGCGGGATCTGCAGGGCGGGTGGAGGACCGCGCCACGGCGGCTTCGCCTCGTACCGCTGCGATGTGCTCGCGAGTGCTCGTCACGCGCTGTCCTCCCTCGGCCGATGTGCTGACCGCCCCACTGTACGGGCACCTGACCTGTACCGACGCGAGGCATGATCACATCTGTGCACATCTTCACCGGGGATTTACGTCATCCCGTCAGGGTCTGCACCGCCGTGCACGCGCCCTGGGTCGACGTGCGTCAGCCGTCCCTCAACTGCACCAGCTCTCGGCCCCCCACGCCGACCAGCCGGACCGTGCTGTCGTAGACAGACTGCGCGGAACTGTGGTCGAAAACGTCCGCAGCAACCATGATCGCGTCCACCGCTCGTCCACCAGCGCGCAGCAGGAACAGCTGGGTCGACGACGTGTAATAGGTGCCGGAAATCAAGGGAAACCCCGCCGCATCATTGACGACCTCCCCTCGCGCGCCCTCGGCGAAGACCATGAGGTCGTCGAAGGAGGTATCAACGATCTCGGACAAGGCCACATCACCGCCGTCCTCCCAGACCCGCAGGATCTCCTGATCCACATTCTCGTCCGATCGCAGCTTCACATCGTCCTCCACCTGTTTGTTCGGAAAGCATCCGGGGATCGTGCCGACTCCGAGGAGCACCGTCACCGCCAGGGCGTCACGACGTGACAATCGCCGCGTCCTGCCAGAATTTTTCACGCTGTCGCTCAACTCGTCTGCCGCTCCTGCGGATGTCCCGGGGCTTCAGGTGCCCCCGGGGCCGGGGCACCGGTCTGCTCAGCAGTCACAGCATTCGAAGGAACCAAGTTTCCCTGAGAGTCGATAACCACCATCTCGCCGTTCGCAACGGCTTGCTCTACGAGGTCAGCGAGCTCAGCATCGCTAGCACCGGGATTCTCTGCCGCAATCCTCCGGCCCACCTCATTGTTGTAGAGGTCCATTGCTTCACGTGCCGCATCGTTACCTGGAATGCGCTCATGCGCTGTCCAGTAGTCGGTCGCCCACGCCTGACCGTGATCGCGAGCGCTCAGCGCATTGACGTACGCATGACGGAACGCGTCTGCGTGATCATCGTTAAATGGTGCACCGCCTTCAGGAACATGGGGGTCATTGCCCTGCGAATCCCCGTATCGCTGCTCTGTCTCCACAAACGCCCTATCCGTATTGTCAGCAAAATCTTTCTTTCCCAGCGGCCCCAGCTTGTCGAGCAGCTCTCCCTCCGTCGCGGTAATTCGCCGAGGGTCGGGGATGTCCATACCTGCCAACTCGGCGAGTTTTCGCTGCCAGCCGGTGAGCTCCCAATCAATCATGTCGTCATCCTCGACCTGGTACTCCTCGAGGATGCGGTCAGCATCCTCCTGTGTCAGCGGGTCCCCCGGAGCGGCGCCCGTCCTGGAGCTGGTGCCGGAATTGTTCCCGTTGCCCACACCGTCATCGCCATCAGAGTGAGGGGAGACTCCATCTGTCGCCGGGACCGGCGCTGGATCTGTAGGTCCGTCTGTGCCGGGGCTATGGCCACCGCCATCTTTACCAGTGGAAGGTGCACCAGATCCCGAGCCATCATCTTGCGCGGCGCTGGCTTCGTCCTGCTCCTGGATGTGGTGATCAAGCTCGTCTCCGAAGCTCCTGATCCGTCCGCTGAGCTCCATCCCCGGGCGAGCTACGTTCGTATCAAAACCATTGCGAAACCCATCAGCGTCCGGTCCACGCCAGGAGTTCTCATCCATCACGAGCGGCGCCAGTGAAGCTAGCAGCTGCCCGAGCTCGGCACCGCGATCCCGCAGGCTGAGCGCATACTGCTCGCCTTGCCGAACATCCATCCCATAGAACGTCATCATCATCCCGGCTCTTTCATCACCTGAGTTTCTCACCCATCATCGCTTCCCGAGGGCATACCCGCGATGGGGAGGATTCCCCATGCGAAAACACGAGTGCACCTGAGCTCCCTCACGGGGGCTCAGGTGCACTGGCGATACCCGGGCCGACGGGCGCAATGCCTCCGTCGGCCCGTGCGGATCAGGCGGCGCTCAGGGAGCGCAGCACGTACTGCAGGATGCCGCCGTGGCGGAAGTACTCGGCCTCACCGGGGGTGTCGATGCGGACGATCGCATCGAACTCGACCGTGGAACCGTCCTCCTTCGCGGCGGTGACCTTCACGGTCTTCGGCGTGGTGCCATCGTTCAGCGCCGTGATGCCGGAGACGGAGAAGGTCTCCGTGCCGTCGATGCCGAGCGACTCAGCGCTCTCCCCCTCCGGGAACTGCAGCGGCAGCACACCCATGCCGATGAGGTTGGAGCGATGGATCCGCTCGAAGCTCTCGGCGATGACCACGCGCACACCCAGCAGCATCGTGCCCTTGGCCGCCCAGTCGCGGGAGGAGCCGGTGCCGTACTCCTTGCCGGCCAGGACCACCAGCGGGATGTCCTGCTCGGCATAGGCCTGCGCGGCGTCGTAGATGAACTCCTGCTCACCGGTCAGGAAGTTCTTCGTGTAGCCGCCCTCGACCCCATCCAGCAGCAGGTTCTTGATGCGGATATTCGCGAAGGTGCCACGGATCATCACCTCGTGGTTGCCGCGGCGGGACCCGTAGGAGTTGAAGTCCTTGCGGGCCACGCCGTGATCCTTGAGGTACTGCCCGGCCGGGGAGTCGAGCTTGATCGAGCCGGCCGGCGAGATGTGGTCGGTGGTGGTGGAATCCCCCACCTTGACCAGCACGCGCGCACCCTCGATATCGCTCACGGGCTCAGGCGTCGCGGTCATGCCCTCGAAGTATGGGGGCTTGCGCACGTAGGTGGACTCCGCATCCCACGCGAAGGTCGCACCCTCGGGGGTCTCCAGGCCCTGCCAGCGCTCATCGCCCGCAAAGACGTCCTTGTAGTCCTCGGTGAACATCTCCTGGGTGATGGACTCGGCGATGACCTGCTCCACCTCGGCGGGGGTGGGCCACAGGTCGCGCAGGAACACGTCGTTGCCCTCGGTGTCCTGCCCCAGGGCGTCGTTCTCGAAGTCGAAGTCCATGGTGCCCGCGAGCGCGTAGGCGATGACCAGCGGCGGGGAGGCCAGGTAGTTCATCTTCACGTCGGGGTTGATACGGCCCTCGAAGTTGCGGTTGCCCGAGAGCACCGCGGTCACCGCAAGGTCGTTCTCCGCGATCGCATCGGAGATCTCCGGGGCCAGCGGCCCGGAGTTGCCGATGCAGGTGGTGCAGCCGTAGCCCACGAGGTGGAAGCCCAGCTCCTCGAGCGCGGGCCACAGGCCGGCCTTCTCGTAGTAGCCGGTGACGACCTGGGAGCCGGGGGCCATCGACGTCTTCACCCACGGCTTGGCCTTCAGGCCCTTGGCGACAGCGTTCTTGGCCAGCAGGCCGGCGGCCATCATCACAGAGGGGTTGGAGGTGTTGGTGCAGGAGGTGATCGAGGCGATCGAGACGATGCCGTGGTCGATCGAGTAGTCCTGGCCCTTCACCGCGGTGGGCTTCGAGGCGCGGCCCAGCACCTGCTGGGTCCGCTCGGGCATCTCCACAGGGGCCTCGCCGCCGCTGGAGTTGTCCGATGCTGGGGCGGCGGGGTCGGAGGCCGGGAAGGATCCCTCCGCAGCGGGGTCCTCCTCGACAGTGCTCGCGTCCTCATCGGAGGCGTAGGCGGGCAGCACATCGCGGAAGGCCTGCTTGGCGTCGGTCAGGACGATGCGGTCCTGGGGGCGCTTGGGGCCTGCGATCGAGGGCACCACGGTGGACAGGTCCAGCTCGAGGTACTCGGAGTACTGCACCTCCTTGCTCGGGTCATGCCACAGGCCCTGGTGCTTGGCGTAGGCCTCCACCAGGGCGAGCTGCTCCTCGGAGCGGCCGGTCAGGCGCAGGTAGTCCACCGTCACCTCGTCGATCGGGAAGATCGCGCAGGTGGATCCGAACTCGGGGGACATGTTGCCGATGGTGGCGCGGTTCGCGAGCGGCACCTGGGCCACACCCTCGCCGTAGAACTCGACGAACTTGCCCACCGCGCCGTGCTCGCGCAGCATCTCGGTGATGGTCAGCACCACGTCGGTTGCGGTCGCCGCCGGCGGGATCTCGCCGGTGAGCTTGAAGCCGACCACGCGCGGGATGAGCATCGAGACGGGCTGGCCCAGCATCGCTGCCTCGGCCTCGATGCCGCCCACGCCCCAGCCCAGCACGCCCAGGCCATTGACCATGGTGGTGTGGGAGTCGGTGCCCACGCAGGAGTCCGGGTATGCACGCAGCACCCCGTCGGTCTCGCGGGTCATGACGGTGCGGGCCAGGTACTCGATGTTGACCTGGTGGACGATGCCGGTGCCCGGGGGCACCACCTTGAAATCGTCGAAGGCGGTCTGGCCCCAGCGCAGGAACTGGTAGCGCTCACGGTTGCGCTCGTACTCCAGCTCCATGTTCTGCTCGAGCGCGTCGAGGCGACCGGCCACGTCGATCATCACGGAGTGGTCGATGACCATCTCGGCCGGGGCCAGGGGGTTGATCTTCTCCGGGTCACCGCCCAGATCCTCCATGGCCTCGCGCATGGTGGCGAGGTCCACCACGCAGGGCACACCGGTGAAGTCCTGCATGATCACGCGAGCAGGCGTGAACTGAATCTCGACCGACGGCTCAGCAGACGGGTCCCAGCCAGCCAGGGCTCGCACGTGGTCGGCGGTGATGTTCGCACCATCCTCGGTGCGCAGCAGGTTCTCCAGCAGGATCTTCAGGCTGTAGGGGAGCTTCTCGGCGCCTTCGACAGCGTCGAGCGCGTAGATCTCGTAGTCAGTGTCGCCGACCGTCAGCTGCTGACGGGCGGAGAATGAGTCGACGGTGCTCATCGGGGCGGACTCCTCACGGTTCGGGACGGACCTCACCATCGTAGGCGTGCCGCGCGGCTCGGATCGCATCGAGGCCGGGCGGGGGCAACTGCGATGGGGCACAAATTATCTTGACGTCAAGATAAACTGTAGCACGCATGATCCGAAGGCGGCGGGGAGCGCTCCGCGCGACGCGTCGGGAAAGGTCACGCGCCGACGTCAGGCACTCTCTGAAGGCCCCACTGTCAGGCGTCGGCGCGCTCGAGCACCGCGACGGACTCCACATGGTGGGTGTGCGGAAACAGGCCGAAGGCCCGCAGATCCGACACCTTCCACCCCTGCTTCTCGATCGCCGCGAGGTCGCGGGCCAGGGTCGCGGGCTCGCAGGAGACGTACACGATGCGGCGCCGCACGGCGTGGGAGAGCAGTTCCATGAGCTCAACCCCGGCGCCAGTGCGCGGCGGATCCAGCACCACCGCATCCACCACCGCCCGCGGCGTCCCCGTGCCCAGGCGTGCCTTCACCCAGTCGGTGACATCCGCCGTAGCGGCGCTGACCTGCGGGAGGTCCTCGAGGTTCTGGGCGGCCAGCTGCGAGGCACGGCGGTTGCCCTCCACGGTCGCAACGCGGCCGGAGCTGCCCACCTGCTCGGCGGCCACCGCCGCGAACAGGCCCACTCCGCCATACAGGTCCCAGACGCTGCCGCCGCGCGGGGCCTGCAGAGCCGCCTCGACCACCTCGCTCAGCAGTTCCGCGGCCCGGCGATGCGACTGCCAGAACCCGGTGGCGCTGACCGTGAACAGGCGCTCCCCCACGCGTTCATGCACAGTCCCGTCGCCGCGCAGCGGCACCAGGCCCCTGGCGGTGCGCACCGCCACATCGGCGTCACCCCAGGTCTCGGGGATCTCGATGCTCTCGGGATCGAGGTCGCGTCCCAGCAGCACCACGCTCGCCGGTCCCGCCGAGGGGGCCACGGCGTCGATCGCCTCGACCCCTTCGGGGGCGGTCCACTCCCCCAGGTTCAGGTCTCGAATGGCCTCGGCGGCCAGGGGGTTCCTGCCGAGCGGGCGCACATCGTGGGAGCGCCACCCGCGCATGCCCACCGCGCCATCGGCATCCACCGCAAAGCGCATCCGGGTGCGCCAGCCCAGTCCCTCCCCATCATGCGGAGCCGGTTCGACCTGGACGTCCTCGAGCGCGTAGCTGCTCACCCCGGCGCGGCGCAACAGCTCCTGCATGACTTCGCTGGCGATCCGGCGCTGGGCGGGCAGGGCGATGTGGGCCCATTCGGCGCCGCCCACGCCGTCGATCCCGGCTTCGGGCCACACCGTCGGCACCCGGTCCACGCCGGGTTCGAGCACATCCAGGGCCTCTGCTCGCCAGAAACGGGCCTGCGCCGCCTCCTGCGGGTCCTCGAGCAGACGGGCGGTGATCGTCTCGCCGGGGGCGGTGCCGCGGACGAAGACGACGCGGCCCTCATGGCGGGCCACGAAGGTGCCGCCGGCCGCGGGCGGGCCGACGGTCAGCGTCAGCACCCGGCTGGCGGGCACGGCGGCGGTCGGGGCGGGGCGGTGGTCCGGTGAGGTCATGCTGCTCCCCTTCCGTCCGCGCACTGGCGGGATCGAGCTGGCGGTGATGGTCGACGCCCGCGATACGCGGCCTGGCCGGGCGCGGGCTCACCCCATCATCTCATCGGCTGGACGGAGGGTGCCCAGGAAGACTATTCGTGCTGGAGCCGCCGGAGCACCGAGCGGTGCATGAGCCACACGAGGTAGGTGATCACGGCGAAGGCGGGCAGGCCCATAGCGATCTTCGCCACCCCCAGGGCGGCGACCTGTCCGGTCAGCAGCAGCGGCAGCTGCACCGCGACCTTCGCCCCGTACAGCGCCGCGAACAGCCAGGTGGCGCGGGTGTAGATGCGGCGCATCACCGCATCCTCGCGCCAGTGCGCCACGCGTGGGTCGAGCATCCCTACGATCACGCCCACCAGCGGGTGGCCCAGGGGGATGGAGCCGATGGTGACCACGCAGGCCACGGCGTTGGTGATGATGCCGGGGGTGTAGAAGTCCTCACCGTCGCCGGTGCGCACTGCGAGCACCGCTCCGATCCCCACGCCCAGCAGTCCGCCGATGACGGTCGAGAGACTCTGGCGCTGCACGAGTCGCAGCAGCAGCATCACGAGCACGACGCCCACGGCCGCACCGGCAGCCCAGGGCACCGAGCGGGTGGTCACGTACAGCACCACGAACACGAGGGTGGGCAGCACAGATTCGGCGATGCCGCGCGGGCCGCCGATCGCCGCAGCGACGGAGAACTCCTCCTCGTGCAGCACGGCGCCGAGTCCGCGACGCGACTGCTGGTCACCCTGCGCCGCAGGTGGCGGCGGTTCCTGCCGGGGCGGCGAGGGCTGGGAGGACTCCGGGGACGGCGGGGACTGCGGGCTCATCCGATCTGGGTGATCTCGGGACCCCGCGCCAGCGGGTCGAGCGGGCCGGAGCGGATCTGCTGCAGGCCGGGCCGCTCCCCCGGCAGATGCAGCGGGATCAGCTCCTGCGGGGCCATCGCCTCCCCACCGCGCACCACCACCAGGCGCGAGATGAGGGTCTCGAACCGCTGTGCCTGCTCGGGGTCGCTGAGCGCCTTGCCGGTGAGGATGGCGCGCAGGAACCAGCGCGGTCCGTCCACGCCGATGAAGCGGGCGGGTCGATAGCCGGTGCGGCCATCGGGCCGCTTGACGGGCAGGCGGGTGACCAGTTCGGTGCCGAAGGGTCCCGGGCGCACCTCTGCGGTGCCGCCCTGCTTGACGACGCTGCCGCGCAGGGAGGAGCGCACCTCCTCCCACAGCCCGCGGGACTTCGGCGCGGCAAAGGCCTGGACCTGCAGGGAGGAGCCCTGGATCACGAGGTTCGCGCCGGTGACGGCCTTGCTGCGCTGATCCACTTCCATGCGCAGCTCCATGCCGTCGACGGTGGGCACCTGCAGGCCGCCCAGATCGATCCGGGACTCCCCCGGGGCGTCGGCCACATCGAAGGGGCCGTCCTCGAGGTGCTCCGGGCGCTCAGTCGGCGCGTCCTCAGCGGCGCTGTCCGATGTCGCAGCGTCCGTGTCGTCGCTGTGGTCGCGGTCGTCGACGTCATCGACGGCCGCATCCTCGGTCGTCCGGGCATCCTCCGGCTGAGGATCGGCGTCCTTGCTCTTGCGGCGGCGGGAGAACAGTCCCATTTTCATCCCTCCTGCGGGGTCTGGGCGAAGGCGGCGATACCGCCGCTGGAGCCGAAACCGGACTCCGCCCGGTCGGTGGCCTCGAGGTCGTCGACCTCCACCAGCTGCGGCGCAAGATACGGCAGCACCACCAGCTGGGCGATGCGGTCTCCGGCGGTGAGCGTGAAGGGTTCCTCAAGGTCCGTGTTGTGCAGCGGAACCTTGACCTCACCGCGGTAGCCGGCGTCGATGATGCCCGGACCGTTGAGGACCGTGATGCCGTGGCGCGCCGCAAGGCCCGAGCGCGGGCACACCATGCCCACCGTTCCGGGCGGCAGCGCGATGGCGAGCCCGGTGCCGACGAGCGCCCGGCCGCCGGGCGGGATCACCAGGTCCTCGGCGCTGGTGAGGTCCAGCCCCGCATCGTCGGCGTGGGCACGGTGCGGCAGGGTGGCATCCCCGAGGCGACGCACGCGCAGCACCGGCGGGTCATCCGGGGCGGGCCCGGCGGGCAGAGTCTCAGACATGCTCACAGCGTAGGCCCCCGCTGCCGGTCGGCGGTGCAGAAGCTCTTCCCTCGGGCCATGAGACGATGGGGCCATGTCCGCCACCACCTCGAACTCTCCTGATCCTGCCGCGCGCTCGCAGCGCTCCTCCCGTGCCGCAGGACACGCACCGACGGGGCCGACTGGCGGGACGCTGTTCCATGAGCATCTGCTGCCGGGCCTCGGCGGCTGGGTGATCGCGTTCGGCCTCGGCGGCTCGCTGGGGCTGGCCCTGGTGCCGATGAGCCCCGAGCTCGGGGGGATCGTGGCTGTGGTCGCGATCCTCGCAGCGATTGCTCTGGTGATGCTGTACTCCCCTGTGCTGGATGTCACCGGGAGCACCTTCCGGCTCGGGCGTGCCCATATCGATGTCGCCGAGCTCGGCGAGGTGCAGGTGCTCACCGGGCAGGAGTGGCAGCGCACCATCGGCCAGGATTTCGAGCCGCTGGCCCATCACTGCATCCGCAGCTGGGCGCGCAGCGGCATCCGCGTGCCGGTGCTGGATCGTGAGGATCCCGTGACCGCGTGGGTGGCCTCCACCCGCCGCCCGGAGGACTTGGCGGCGGCCCTGCAGGCGGCGCAGCGCATGCATTCTTCGCCGCCCGATCGGTCCTGAGCGGCGTACTCGATCAGCCCGCACAGTACGACGACGGCACCTCCCCGGATCGGGGACGGTGCCGTCGTCGTATCGGTGTTCTGCCGCGCTGTGCCGCACTGTCAGGCGGCGCACTCCTTGCAGATGATGAGGGTGCCTTCGACGTGGTCGATCTGGCTGCGGTGCTTCACGAGGAAGCAGCTGGCGCAGGTGAACTCATCCGCCTGGCGGGGCAGGACCCGCACGGACAGCTCCTCGCCGGACAGATCCGCGCCGGGCAGCTCATAGGAGTCCGCTGCTTCAGCCTCGTCCTCATCGACTGCAGGGGTCGCCGCCTCGTTCCGTCGGCCCTTCAGCTCCTCGATGGAGTCGTCGCCGGACTCGTCGTCGTTCTTGCGCGGGGCGTCGTAATCAGTGGCCATCTACGGTCCGTTCCTGGTTGTTCGGGTGGTGCGACCTTGTTCCGGGGGCGCTCCGGCGCCGGTGTGGGCGAAGCTCCGGAATGCTCCCGGTGCGTGTCCCAACGCTCAATGCGGCGGCATTATTGCAGAGCCCCTCGCAGGGGACAACACGTCTGGCTGCTGATCGGATCCTCTGTGTCCGGCCCCGCATCGGAGTGTGGAGGCGGAGTGTCCCCAGCTGCGATCCACAGATAGCACGGTATGGTCACGGCCTAGACTTCTGTCCCGTGGGGCGGTCCGCCAGCCAGCCGGAGGCGCCGCCGGGATGTCATCGGCCACCCGGGCCGGTGTCCGCCGCGAGTCGGCCACCGCCGACGGAGAGGACGACGATGCGCGAGCTCGAACTCGACGGGATCCACGACGACGGGGAGCATGTGCTCCTCATCGATTCCGACGGCGAGCGGTACACCCTGCGCATCGATAAGGCGCTGCGCGCCGCGGTGCGCTCCGACCGGCCCGCTCTGAACATGATCCAGGCGGAGGACAGCACGCCCCTGCGGCCTCGCGAAATCCAGGCGCTGCTGCGCTCGGGCCGCAGCGCGGAGGACATCGCAGAGACCTCCGATATTCCGCTTGAGCATGTGCGGCGCTATGAGGGCCCCGTGATCGCCGAGCGCGAGTGGACCGCGCAGCGCGCCCGCGCCTTCCCCATCGGCCGGGGTGGTCCCGCCCTGGATTCCGTGGTCATCGAACGCCTCGCGGCCCGTGAGGCCGCCGGTGAGCATGTGTGGGATGCGTGGCGTCGGCCCGATGGGACCTGGACTCTTGAGCTGACGTTCTCCGCAGGCGGCCGCACCCGGCAGGCGCATTGGGTGGCCGATGTGCAGAACCGCTCGCTCTCGGCGATCGATGACGAGGCGCGTTGGATCAGCGATGAGGACGCCCCCGTGGAGCCGACGCGAGGCCGTGCCCGCCTGCAGGCGGTCCGTTCTGCGGTCTACGACCTCGAGGCCGATGGCTCCCTCGAGGGCCACGGCCCCTCGGCGCCGCCGCGCCGCACCCTGCCGCCGGAGCATCCCTCGACCTTCGATGAGTCCGACCTCGATGCGCTGAACGCCCGGCGGGGTCTGCGTCCGGTCCCCCGCGCGGTCGACGACAGCGAGGATGACGCCTCCGAGACGGTGTGGTCCGATCTCAGTGAGGCGGAACAGAGCCCGACGGATGCTCCCGACAACGAGGAGACGGACAAGGATGCCGCCGATGATGCGGCAGATGGCCCGCTGATCGGGGTGCTGGACGCCGATTCGGAGGCCGCCCGTGAGCATGCCGCAGACAGCTCCGCGGAGGATTCCGCTGACGAGGACGATTCTGCAGATCAGCACGAGGACGCTCACGGCCCGGAGAGTGCTGCGCAGGGCGACGATGCTGCCGAAGCGGGATCGGATGATGCGCAGGCGGGCGAGACCGGCGCCGAGCAGCCCGATCAGGACGCGGAGTCAGTCCACTACCAGGACACTGTGGATCTCACGCCGCTGCCGGGCTTCGACGATGTCCCCGCCCCGCGCGAGAGCGCGGCCGACGGCGAGGCGGAGAAGACCCCGGCGAAGCCTGCGAAGCAGAGCCGGTCGCGCAGCAAGCGCGCCTCGATGCCCAGCTGGGACGAGATCGTCTTCGGCTCCAAACACGACTGACCTGCCCCACACGGCGCGGGATCACAGGCGTCAGGGGCCGCAGGCGGCTGGCGGGCTCATACCTCCAGCTGCAGCAGCGGCACCACCGCTTCGGCGGCTGTCAGCGAGCCATGCGCGCCGATCATCGCTCGCGCCTTGTGCGGCTCCTCGCGCCGGGAGTAGTCATCGACGCGCCAGATCCCGCGGGCCAGCAGCAGCACATCGGGGATGCGCGGCGCGACCCACGGCGGTACCACCGCATCCGGTGGCCCGAGCACGCCGCGCTCGAGCAGCTGCGCCGCGCGCAGCACCAGCGCCCGCTCCCCCAGCAGCTCCTCGAGCCGCACCGCGAGCTCCTCGGCGGCGCCGTCACCGGGAGCGGCGTGCAAGCCAAGGGCCCGCGCCTCCCCGGAGATGGCCCGCACAAGGCCCTGGATCGCGGGCTGCTCGGCGAGGTCCACGGTGGCCTCCTCGCTCGTATCCACCATGCCGTGATCGGCGGTGATGTGCAGGCGGGTGCCGCGTGGAAGGCGCCGCAGCAGCGCTGCCACGAGGGCGTCCACCTCGGCGAGTGCCTCTCGCCAGCGGTCCGAGTTCACGCCGTGGCGGTGCCCGGCATGGTCCGCGTCATCGACGTGCAGGTGCACGAGCCCATCGGGCCCCGCGCGATGCAGAGCCGTCCGGACCGCCTCGACCCGGTCCCCGCGGCCGTGGGCGAGGAACTCCCAGCCGCGGTAGGCGACGCGGCTCAGATGCGAGCCGCCGTGCTTGGCCGGGCCCACCTGGATGGCACGCCGGGACCCTGCTTCCACGGGGGTGCGCAGCGGCATCCAGGTGCGTGGATCGCCGTCGGGCGCTCCGGTGAGCTGATTGATCGCTGCGCCGCGGGCGGGGTCGAAGGTCATATGGCCCAGCACCCCGTGCTCGATCGGGGCTCGCGCGGTGTGCAGGCAGACCATGCTCACGCTCGTGGTGGTGGGGGCGGGGGCGCGCACGTGCTGGACCTGTCCGCTCAGGCGGCGCAGCGTCGGGGTGATCGAGCGGTGCTCGTCCAGCAGGGTCGAGCCCACGCCGTCCAGCAGGACGATGACGTCGCGGCCCGGGACCGGGTTCTGTACCAGGGGTGGCAGGAGGTCCAGCAGGCCGGGGCGCGCGCCGTCCGCGAAGGGCGGCGGCAGCAGATCGTCGGTGGCCGGGAGCGTCACCGGCACCTCAGCGGGACGTGGCGGGGGCGCCGACGCTGTCGATCGCATCCACCAGCTGGTCGTGGAAGTCGAGAGCAGCAGTGACGGCGGTGGCGCCATCGGCCAGGGCACTGATGCGCAGCGCAAGGTCGGAGGGGGCGATGGCGCCGGTGTAGCCGTGGTCCATCTGGCAGGTGGGGTCCTCGCAGACGGCGCGCTCGAGGTCGATGCGGCGCGTGCCGCCCCAGCTGATGCCGAGCGTCACCTCGGCCTCCTGGGCTCCGGCGCGGCCGCCATCGCCGTCGGTGTCGAACACCTGCGAGAGCCCGGTGGCGGTGATCGCGGTCAGGGCGATCCGTTCGGTGGTGGCGACCACCTGGCTGGGGTTCAGGGCATCGGCCGGGTCATCGTCCAGATGGGTGATCAGCAGGTGGCTGCGGGTCAGAGCGAGCACGGTCAGGTGCCGACGCACCTCGGGGCCGTCGAAGGTGGTCTCGGGGCGCACCAGGTGGGCGAGCACCTCGGAGCGGCGGACGGCGCGGTCGAGCGTCTGCGCGGCCGTGGCCGGGAAGTATCCGGCGCTTTCGAGGTCACGCAGCAGTGCGGCAGGCAGCACGGTGGTCATCAGCCCATCCTCGCACGGGTTGCCGCGCTGACAGCGCGCTGCCGGACCGGATGTGGATGGCACTGCATTGTGGAGGAGAGGGCGCTCCGCCGGCTCCGGGCTCCCCGAGCGCGGGGCTCCTTCCCCCCGGGCCGGTCAGGTTGCGGGGGCCTCGGGGCTCGCGGTGGGTCCGAGCAGCACCCGCCGCGTCCCGTCGGTGCGGTTCGGGGCTGGTGCGAGCCGCACGCTCGCCCCCACCACGGTCAGGCCTTCAGCGGCCACGAGCACGGGGTACAGCTCGAGTTCGGCGAGCTCGGGCAGGTCCTCGGCGAGCATCCCCACCCGCACCACGAGATCGGCGAGCGCTTCCCGGTCCGCGGGCGGCAGTCCCTTCAGGCCGCGCAGTTTCACACTCGCGGCGGGGGTGTCGATGAGGCGCCGGGCCGCTGCTTCTCCGAGCGGGGGCAGGGCGTAGGCGATATCGCCCAGCAGATCAGTAGCATCCCCCGCGATGGACAGGGACACCACCGGGCCGACGGAGGGATCCTCGACGCTGCGCACCACGACCGGCACGCCGACAGGGGCCATGCTCTGCACGGCCAGCGGCGCCGAGGAGTAGGAGAGGTCCGCGCGCATCTGCGCGAGGGCGTGGCGCAGCTGGATCGCATCGGGGATGGCCAGGCGCACACCGCCGAGGTCCGCCCGGTGTCGCAGCACCGGGTCAGTGCTCTTGAGCGCCACGGGGTAGCCGAGCTGTCCAGCGGCGGTCACGGCGTCGTCCTCGTCCTGCACGGTCACAGTGGGCAGCAGCGTGATGCCGTAGGCGGCCAGCAGCGCGGCGGTCTGGGCGGCATCGAGGTCATGGGGGCCGTGGCGGTGGGTGAGCGCCGTCTCCACCAGCTGACGGGCGGCAGCGCGGTCCACGTCCTCGCGGCGCGGGGGGTCCTCGTCATCGGCCTGGGGGCGGGCGGCGGCTTCGAGCATCGCGGCGGCGGTGCGCACCGTGGCGCGCACGGTGGTGTGCACAGGCGGGAGGTCACCCTCGGTCCGCACGGCCGCCTGGATCCCGGCGAGGCGATCCACGCCCGTGATCACGCAGGCCAGCAGGACCACTTCGGAGTGACGGGCGACGATGGCCATCTGGCGCAGCAGCTCGGCAGGGTCGCCGCTGCGGCGGTCGGCGTGCGTGTCGAGCACTCCGGCGATCACCAGGTCGACCTCGCCGAGCGCGGCCATCGAGGTGAAAGCCCGCTGAATCAGTCGCGGGTCCTCGGACAGCGGCACGGAACGGTTGTCGGCGACGACGGTCAGCCCCGCCTGGTCGGCGGCGCCCCGCAGGGAGGCGCCGAGCGCCGCGGTGTTCGAGAGGATCCCGACGCGCGGGCCGAGCGGCAGTCCCTGGCGGCCGATCGCATCGACCACGTCCAGCAGCTCGTCCACACCCTCGGCACGCACCACACCGGCCTGGCCGAGCACCTGGTCCAGGGCTGCGCGCGGCAGGGTCGATGGCCGTACGTCGTGCCCGGGCGGCAGCTGCTGCTCGCTGCCTGGCGGGCGCAGCACCACCAGGGGCGTGGTGGGGGTCAGGCGCCGGGCGATGCGGGTGAATTTGCGGGGATTGCCCATCGATTCGAGGGCGAGGCCGATGACGTCCACGTCCGGGTCGTCCTGCCAGTGCTGCAGGGTGTCGTTGAGGGACACATCGGCCCGGTTGCCCACCGACACGAACTCGTGCACGCCCAGGCCGCGCACGTCCGCGCCCGCGAGCAGCATCGCGGCCAGGGCGCTGGACTGCCCGGCGAGCGCCACCCCGCCGGGGCGGGGCATGCGCGGGGCGATGGACAGGGAGATCGGGTCCGCGCCGGTGCGCAGGAAGCCGAGGGAGCCGGGGCCCAGCAGGCGCATGCCGTGGCGGCGGGCGCGGGTGACGATCTCGCGCTGCAGGGCGCGGCGTTCGGGGGTCTCGGAGAAGCCTTCGGTGGGGATGACGATGCTGCGCACGCCGATCTGGGCGCAGTCCTCCACAGCCTCCAGGCACGCTTCGGGGCGCAGGGCGATCACGGCGAGGTCCACGGGGCCGGGGACGTCGGTGATGCGAGCGTGGGTGCGGTGGCCGCGCAGCTCGAGGGCTTCACGGGAGATGATGTGCAGCGCCCCGCTGAAGCCGGACAGCTCGAGGGCGCTCAGCACGCGGCCGCCCACGCTGTCGCGCCGGGAGGAGACGCCCACCAGCAGGATGCTCGTGGGATTGAGCATGCGCTCCATGGCCCGGGCCTCGGCGCGCTGTTCCCGTTCGGCCATGACGGCGCGGGAGCGGGCGGTGGGGTCGATGCGGAAGGACACGAGCACCACCCCGTCGTCCAGGGTGCGTTCCACATCGAAACCGGCTTCGGTGAACACGGTGATCATCTGGGTGTTCTGCGGCAGCACCTCGGCGGTGAAGCGGTCGATGCCGCGTTCGCGCGCCGCGGCGGCCAGGTGCTCGAGCAGCACCGAGCCCAGCCCTCTGCCCTGCCGGGCGTCGGCGACATAGAAGGCGACCTCCGCGGTGTCGGGTTCGATGCGGTCGTAGCGGCCCACGGCCACAAGGTCCTCGCCGATGTACACGACGAAGGCGACGCGGTCGACGTGGTCGACGGTGGTGAAGCGTTCGAGGTCCTTGTCCGACAGACGCGGCATCGGGGCGAAGAACCGCATGTAGCGGGAGCGCTCGGACTGGTGCAGGTGCATCTCCTGCAGGGCGGCGGCATCCCCGGGGAGGATCGGGCGCAGATGCGCGGCGGAGCCGTCGCGCAGGGCGATATCCGCCTCCCAGTGCCGGGGGTAGGCGGGCCGTGCGGACTCGCCACCCCGTCCTCGTCGACGTCGGGAGCGCAGGCCATCGCGTCTTTCCGCCATGCCGTGATCCTAGCTGAGAGGCCGTTCGCACAGCGGCCCGATCGCGTTGGAGCACGCGCGAGGGCAGGTGCGGGGCGTGTCGCCGATGACCTCACCCGAGGTGTGGGATAGGCGGCGTCTGCGGCGTGGCCTGGGGTGTCCTACGCTCTCCAGCGCCGTGGGTGCGTCATCATGTCCCCCATGGCCCGATCCCGAAGCACCCAGCCGCCCGGCGGCGATCAGGCGGTCCCCGAGACGATCGTCGACATCGACGTCACCAGCGAGATGGAATCCTCGTTCCTCGAGTACGCGTACTCGGTGATCTATTCGCGTGCGCTGCCGGATGCGCGCGACGGGCTCAAGCCCGTGCAGCGTCGGATCCTCTACATGATGGCCGATATGGGGCTGCGCCCGGATCGTGGGCATGTCAAGAGCCAGCGTGTGGTGGGCGAGGTGATGGGCAAGCTCCATCCGCACGGCGATACGGCGATCTACGACGCGCTGGTGCGCATGGCGCAGGACTTCAACATGCGCCTGCCGCTCGTGGATGGGCACGGCAACTTCGGCTCCCTGGACAACGGGCCGGCTGCGGCTCGCTACACCGAGGCGCGCCCCGCCCCGGCGGCGCTGCTCATGACCGACTCACTGGACGAGGACGTCGTGGGCCTGGTGCCCAACTACGACAATCAGCTCACTCAGCCCGAGGTGCTGCCCGCGCAGTACCCGAACCTGCTGGTGAACGGGGCCTCCGGGATCGCGGTGGGGATGGCCACGAACATGGCGCCCCACAACCTGGTGGAGACGATTGCGGCGGCCCGCCACCTGATCGATCATCCCGAGGCGGAGCTCGAGGAGCTCATGCGCTTCGTGCCCGGACCGGATCTGCCCACGGGCGGGCGGATCATCGGCCTGGATGGGATCCGCGATGCGTACCGCACCGGCCGCGGCTCCTTCAAGATGCGCGCCACCAGCCGGATCGAGAACATCACCTCGCGGCGCAAGGGCATCGTCATCACGGAGCTGCCGTACCAGGTGGGTCCGGAGCGGGTGGCGGAGAAGCTGCGGGATGCGGTGCAGCGCAAGCGTGTGCAGGGCATCTCCGACTATCAGGACCTCACCGACCGCCACCATGGGCTGCGCCTGGTGCTCACGGTCAAGTCCGGGTTCGAGCCGGAGGCGGTGCTCGAGCAGCTGTACAAGTACACGCCGCTGGAGGAGTCCTTCGGGATCAACAATGTGGCGCTCGTGGATGGGCAGCCGCGCACCATGGGCCTCAAGCAGCTGCTCGAGGTGTTCGTGGCGCATCGCCTGGATGTGGTGCGCCGCCGCACGGAGCACCGGCTCGGCAAGCGCAAGGACCGCCTGCACCTGGTGGAGGGCCTGCTGCTGGCGATCCTGGATATCGACGAAGTCATCCAGATCATTCGCACCAGTGATGATGCGACCAGTGCGCGCACCCGCCTGATGCAGGTTTTCGATCTCACCGAGGTGCAGGCGGAGTACATCCTCGAGCTGCGGCTGCGCCGACTGACGAAGTTCTCCCAGATCGATCTAGAGGCCGAGCGGGACGAGCTGCAGCGCGAGATCGAGCGCCTGGAGGAGATCCTGGGCTCCGATGAGGTGCTGCGGGCTCTGGTCTCGGAGGAGCTCGCCGCGGTGGCCGCCGCGCATGGGACCCCGCGGCGCACCGTGCTGCTGGAGGCTGCGGAGGCTCCCGCCGTCGCGGCCGGCGCATCCCTGGAGGTGGCCGATGAGCCCTGTAGCGTGCTGCTGACCGGCACCGGGCTGATCGCCCGGTTGAGCGGGGAGGGGCCGCTGCTGCGGGAGGGGCAGCGCGGCTCGCATGACGTCGTCACCTCCCATGTCGCGACCACCACCCGTTCGATGATCGGTGTGGTCACCAGCCGCGCCCGGGTGCTGCGGCTGTCGGTGGTGGATCTGCCGTCCCTTGCGCCGACGGCGGGGGCGCCGTCGCTCGCGGGCGGCACGCGCCTGGCTGATCTCGTGGATCTTGAGCGGGATGAGCGGGCGCTAAGCCTGATCCGCCTAGCGGAGGCGGATATCGCCCGCGGCGGCGCGATCGCCTTGGGCACGCGCGCCGGGGTGGTCAAGCGCGTGCAGCTGGACTTCCCGCGCACCGACGGTTTCGAGATCATCGCCCTGAAGGACGATGACGAGGTCGTGGGGGTCGTGGATCTCGAGGACGATGCGGATCTGGACCTGGTGTTCATCACCTCCGATGCGCAGCTGCTGCACTTTCCCGCCTCCGGGGTGCGGCCGCAGGGTCGCGGTGCCGGCGGCGTGGCCGGGATCCGCTTGGCGGCGGGCGCTCATGTGCTCTCCTTCGGGGCGATCGACGTGACCCGCCCCGGGGATGTGGTGACCGTGGCCGGCAGTTCCGGCACCCTGCCCACCCTGCAGACCGGCTCGCTCAAGGTCTCGGCGCTCAGCGAGTACCCGGCCAAGGGCCGATCCACCGCGGGGGTGCGCTGCCACCGGTTCCTGCGCGGCGAGGACGTGCTGATCGGGGCGTGGGTGGTGCCACATCCGGCCCGTGCCTGCTCCGAGGCGGGCCAACCCATCGACCTGCCCGAGCCGACGGGGCGCCGTGATGGTTCCGGCACTCCGGTTCCGGTCCCGATCGCCGCGGTCGGTTGATCCGATGCGCGACGCCGCTGCCTCTGCTCTGCCGGTCGGCTCTGCTCTGCCCGCCGGGATCACCTGGTCGACCGTCCAGGGGGCCGATGCGATCGCCGTGGACACCGCAGCATGCACGGCTGCGCTGCTGCCCGATGGTGCGCAGCTGCTCAGCTGGGTGCCGACCGACAGCCGTGATCTGCTGTGGGTGAGTCCGGACTCCGCCGGTGGTCCGGGACGCTCGGTCCGCGGCGGGGTGCCGGTGGTCGGCCCGTGGTTCGGGGCCGGCCGCCACGGCGACGCGCCGTACAAGCACGGCTGGCTGCGGCAGGTGCGCTGGGATCTCGCCCGCGCCGAGCGCACCGACGATGAGGTGCTGCTGGCGCTCACCAGTCCTGCCGCGCGCCGGGAGCTGCAGGCCCAGCTGACGCTGCGCATCGGCGCCGACCTGGATATCGAGCTGCGGATCACCGCCGGGGCGGAGGGGCTGGAGCTGGAGGCGGCGCTGCACACCTACCTCGCGGTGGCCGATGTGCGCGGCATCGAGATCAGCGGACTGGAAGGGGCGCCCTACCTCGACAACACGCGCGGGCTGTGCGCGGATGTCATGCCGCAGGCACCGCTGCGGGTGCAGGGGCCGACGGATGCGGTGGTCGAGTCCGGGGCCCCGGTCACGATCACCGATCCCGCAGCGGGACGGCGGATCCATGCCCGGCCGCGGGGTGCGGCACGCACCGTGGTGTGGAATCCGGGCGAAGATGGCGCCCGCGAGATCGGCGACATCACGCCGGGGCACTGGAGCCGTTTCGTGTGCAGCGAGCCGGCCGTGGCGAAGGATGCCGCCGTGGCCCTCGGCCCGGGCGCCTCGCACACCCTCGCGGTCACATACCGCATCGAGCCGTTGCCTAGCTGATCCACCGGGTCGACACCCGGGCCGCTCCCGCGGCTGCGTGCCTCTCAGTCGGCCGCGGGCACGAGGTCCACGATCACAAGCTCGCGGGGGTTGTTCACCCGCACCTGGGCGAGCGCCGTGTTTCCCAGTCCCCGGCTGATCACCATGCTCGCGTCCCCGTGCCGGTGCACGCCCGAGGTCAGGGCGGGAAACAGCCCCTGGTCCGGGGCGATGAGTCCTCCGACCCTGGGGATGCGCACCTGTCCGCCATGCGCATGCCCGGACAGCACCACATCCGCGCCATGCTCGGCGAGCTCCGGAAGGAGGGTGGGCCGATGGGCGAGGACCAGCACCGGCGCGTCATCGGTGATGCTCAGCGAGTCCATCACCTCACCCGGGGAGCGTGCCGGGAGCTTCGCATTGCGCCGGTGCTTCGCATCATCCAGACCCACCACCACGAGGTCCGTCCCGTTCAGCGTCATCGAGTGAGCCTCATCGCGCAGCACCAGGACGCCGCGCTGCTCGAGACCCTCGAGCAGCTGCGCGCGCTGGCCGAGATCCGCCTCATGGTTGCCGGTGATGAACACCGTCGGCGCCACCTGCGCCAGCCGCTCCGCGGTCCGCAGCGGCGCGGTGAGGTCCCGGGTAGAGCGGTCCACGATGTCCCCGGTGATCACCACCAGATCCGGCTTCGCCGCCGTAACGGCCTGCAGCAGACGGTCTTCGAAAGACCCGAAATGGGCGGCATGCAGATCCGAGACCTGGGCGATCCGGATCCCGCTGCTGTCCGCAGGCAGGTCCGCCATCGTCACCTCATAGTCCGTGACGACCAGGCGGCGGTTGTCCCACACCAGCCAGCCTCCCACCGCATGCAGCAGCACCAGCAGGATCAGTGCGGCGTTGGCCAGACGGGATCGGCTCGTGGGGCGGCGGCTCGGACTGCGGGCGCCGACGGACAGCGGGGCGCTCACCGGACCGTGATGCCCTCGGCGGCCATCGCCGCTTTCGCCTCGGCGATCGTCACCTCGCCGAAGTGGAAGATACTCGCGGCGAGCACCGCATCGGCGCCCGCCCGCACGGCGGGAGCGAAGTCCTCGGCGCGCCCGGCCCCGCCGGAGGCGATGAGCGGCACACTGCTGGCCTCCCGAGCCAGACGGATCAGCTCGAGATCGAAGCCGTCCTTCGTGCCGTCGGCGTCCATCGAGTTCAGCAGGATCTCGCCCGCGCCCCGCTCGGTGACCTCGCGGATCCAGGCGATCGCGTCGATGCCGGTGCCGCGGCGGCCCCCATGGGTCGTGACCTCGAAGCCGGAGCCGCGGCGGGCGGTGCCCTCCGGGGTGTCAGCGGTGACGCGGCGGGCGTCGATCGACATCACCAGCACCTGGTTGCCGAAGCGGTGGCTGATCTCCCCGATCAGCTCCGGGCGAGCGATCGCTGCGGTGTTGATCGAGCATTTGTCCGCGCCGGCGCGCAGCAGCTGATCCACGTCCTGCACCGTGCGCACTCCCCCGCCGACGGTCAGCGGGATGAATACCTGCTCGGCGGTGGCACGCACCACGTCGATCATGGTGTCGCGGCCGCCCGATGAGGCGGTGACATCCAGGAACGTCAGCTCATCCGCGCCGGCGGCGCCGTAGCGGGCTCCGAGCTCCACCGGATCCCCGGCATCACGCAGGTTCTGGAAGTTCACGCCTTTGACCACTCGCCCGGCATCCACATCCAGGCACGGAATCACCCGCACGGCGAGGCTCATGCGTCGATCCTCTCCAGGTCCAGCTCGTCGGCGCCTTCGATGATGAACTGTTTGCGCGGCGCCACCTCGGAGCCCATGAGCAGCTCGAACATGGCGCTCGCCGCCTCGGCATCCTCGATCCGCACCCGGCGCAGGGTGCGGTGTGCGGGATCCATCGTGGTGTCGGCCAGCTGGTCGGCGTCCATCTCACCCAGGCCCTTGTAGCGCTGGATCGGCTCCTTGTAGCTCTTGCCGCGCCGCTCGAGGGACTTCAGCAGCTTCGTCAGCTCCGCCTCGGAGTAGGTGTACACGTACTCGTTCTTGCGCTTGCCGCCGTGGATGATCTCCACGCGGTGCAGGGGCGGCACCGCCGCGTACACCCGCCCCGCTTCGACCAGTGGCCGCATGTAGCGGTGGAAGAGGGTCAGCAGCAGGGTGCGGATGTGGGCGCCGTCCACGTCGGCGTCGGTCATCATGATGATCTTGCCGTAGCGGGCGGCCTCCAGATCGAAGGTGCGGCCGCTGCCCGCCCCGATCACCTGGATGATCGCCGCGCATTCGGCGTTCTTCAGCATGTCGGTGACGGTGGCCTTCTGGACGTTGAGGATCTTGCCGCGGATGGGCAGCAGGGCCTGGAACTCGCTCGAGCGGGCGTTCTTCGCGGTGCCCAGGGCGCTGTCGCCCTCGACGATGAACAGCTCGGAGCGCTCCACGTCGTGGGTACGGCAGTCCGCGAGTTTCGTGGGCATGGTGGAGGACTCCAGCGCGTTCTTGCGGCGCGAGACCTCCTTGTGCATGCGCGCGGCGATGCGGGCGCGCATTTCGGAGACCACCTTGTCGATCACCAAGGCGGCCTGCTCCTTCTCCCCCTTCTTGGTGGACGTGAGGAACGTCGTGAGCTGGTCCTCGACGACCCGTGCGACGATCTGGCGGATCGCGGGGGTGCCCAGCACCTCCTTGGTCTGGCCCTCGAACTGCGGTTCGTCGATGCGCACGCTCACCACGGCGGTGAGCCCCGCGAGGGTGTCGTCCTTCTCGATCTTCTCGTTCTTCGCGTTGAACTTCACGCGCCGCGCCTGGTTCTCCACCTGCTTGCGCAGCGTCTTGACCAGTGCCTGTTCGAAGCCGGTGACGTGTGTGCCGCCCTTGGGGGTCGCGACGATGTTCACAAAGGAGCGCAGGGTGGAGTCGAAGTCCTCGCCCCAGCGCAGCGCGATGTCCACCTCGCACGAGCGCTGCACATCGGTGGAGACCATCTGCCCGTTCTTGTCCAGCACGGGGATGGTCTCGGTGTACTCGCCGCTGCCCTGCAGGCGGATCACGTCGCTGATGCGCTGATCCTGCGCGAGATGTTCGACGAACTCGGAGATCCCGCCCTCGTAGCGGAAGGCGGTGGTGGCGGGCTGATCGGGGTTGCGCTCGGGCCGCTGATCGGTCACCGAGAGCTTCAGGCCGGGCACGAGGAAGGCGGTCTGCCGGGCTCGGCGGGTCAGCTCCTCGAGGGAGAAGTGGGAGCCTTTGACGAAGATCTGCGGATCGGCCCAGTAGCGCACGCGGGTGCCGGTCACGCCGCGCTTGGCCTTGCCGACGACACGCAGCTCGGCGGGACCGTCGGCCGGGGTGAAGGGCGCATCGAGGCTGGGCTGGTCGCCATCGGCGAACACACCGGGTTTGCCGCGCTGGAAGCTCATGGCGTACGTCTTGCCGGCCCGGTCCACCTCCACGTCGAGGCGGCCCGAGAGGGCATTGACGACGCTCGCGCCCACGCCGTGCAGACCGCCGGAGGCGGCGTAGGAGCCGCCGCCGAACTTCCCGCCCGCATGCAGTTTGGTGTACACCACCTCGACGCCGGTCAGGCCAGTGCGGGGTTCGGTGTCCACCGGGACGCCGCGGCCCGTATCGCGCACCTCCACCGAGTGATCCTCGTGGAGGATCACCGCGATCTCATCGCCGTGCCCGCCCAGCGCCTCGTCCACGGCGTTGTCGAGGATCTCCCACAGGCAGTGCATGAGGCCCCGGGAGTCGGTGGAGCCGATGTACATGCCGGGGCGCTTGCGCACGGCCTCCAGCCCTTCGAGGACCTGAAGGTTGCGGGCGTCGTAGGCGGTCTTCTTCGCAGCTGAGGAGGTGGACACCCCTCGGATACTACGGGGATGGCCTGGCCGGGGCGGGGATCGACCCGCTGCGCGGCAGGGTTCACAGTCGGTTTGCGCCCGGAGCGAACCTGTGATGGACGCGGCGACCATCGGGGCCCTCGCGGTGCTACAAATGGCCTCATGAACCTCACTCTTGAAGCTCCCCTTCTGTCGACGCAGGACCGCTGTGACCGCTGCGGCGCCCAGGCGTACGTCAAGGTGCTCCTGGAGGCCGGTGGCGAGCTGATGTTCTGTGCGCACCATGCCCGTGCCCATGAGGATGCTCTGCGTCCCCTGGCGGCCGAGGTGATCGATGAGACGGAGCGTCTGCACATCAAGCCGGAGCCGGTCGAGGACTGATCCGGCTCCCTCCTTGTTCTTCACGCGAATGGGCCCCGCACCCTCAGGTGCGGGGCCCATTCGCTGCCGTGATGCAGGCGCTAGTGATCTAGGGCGTGTCTCCTAAGTTCGAGAGTACTCGGGGGTGACGGTAGGTGAATGAGCCGACGAAGCGTGTTGTCCGATACCCAATGGGAGACAATCCAGCATTTGCTCCCCGCTCAGCGCCCCTGGTCAGGCAGGCCGAGACGGGATCACCGACAGGTGGTCGAGGGAATCATCTACCGCTACCGGTGTGGGATTGCCTGGCGCGATCTCCCCGCCGACTTCGGGCCCTGGCAGACAGTCTGGAAGCGTCATCGTGCCTGGGCCACCGATGGCACCTGGGACCGCGTCCTCGACGCGCTGCTGGTCCGCGCCGACGCCGACGGGGAGCTGGACTGGTCGGTCGCGGTCGATTCCACGATCTGCCGCGCTCACCAGCACGGCACCAACCTCGAGCGCACCACAGGGGGCGCTGTGGAACCACAAGAATCTCCGCAAGGAACCGGCTGATCATGCCCTGGGTCGCTCCCGTGGCGGGCTCTCCACGAAGATCCATCAGCTCGTCGACGGCCACGGCCTCCCACTGGTGATCCTCTGCGGGCCCGGCCAAGGCGGGGACTCACCGATGCTGGGCCCGCTGCTGGACGGCTTGTCTGTGGCCCGGGAAGGGCCTGGCCGGCCACGCACGAGACCGGCCATGCTGCGCGGCGACAAGGCCTACTCCTCCCGCGCCACCCGCCAGACCCTCCGGCGGCGTGGGATCAAGGCCGTGGTCCCCGAGCCCCGCGACCAGCAGCAGCACCGTCGCAACCGGGGTTCACGCGGCGGACGTCCCATCGGTCTCGATGCCGAGGCGTATCGCGGCCGCAACGTCATCGAGCGCGGCTACAGCGACGTGAAGCAATGGCGTGGCCTGGCCACCCGCTACGACAAGCTCGGCCTGACCTACCGCGCCGGAGTCGTGCTCCGCGCGATCATCCAGTGGCTCAAACACCTCGTTTGACGAGCTTCCAGGATCTCGCTCAGGCGGAGATGCGAGGGTGTCCGGAGACGCACTCGACCCGGAGGTTAGCAATGCCCAAGGCCGTGACCCTGATTCGTTCCAACGTGCTGTCGGATGCAGCAGAGTACGCCTACGCTGCAACCGCACCCGCAGAAGCACGCCTGATCTTCCTGGCAGGATCGTGCCCGCTGAACAGCGACGGATCGACCTGTGGTGAAGGTGACTTCGCAGCGCAGGCCGCCAAGTGCATCGAGAACATGAAGGTCGCCCTCGGAGAGGCTAACGCCGCACTAGAAGACGTCATCGCCACCCGTGTGCTCGTCGCCTCTTCCGACCAGGCTGATCTCGTGGCGGCATGGGAGGTCGTCCGCGACGCGTTCGGGGACCATGACGTGCCGAGCACGCTGATCGGTGTCGCCGCACTCGGATATGACCACCAGCTCGTGGAAGTCGAAGCCACAGCCGCCGTGATCGACTGACGCGCATCGGCTGGAGCGCCTTTGGAGACACGCCCTAGGCGCTGCCGTCATACCGGCGCTGCCGTGATGCCGACGCTGCCATGACGCCGGTGGCGAGCACGGAGCAGGGGTGTTCAGGCCGGGAGAATCCGCTCGTACTCGACTTCCTCGAGCCCGGCGCGGCGCGGATCAGGGAACCGTCGTCCCGTCTCGGTGAAGCCCAGTCGCTCGTAGGTGCGCCGGGCCGGGGTGTTGTCCTCCGGGGTCTCCAGCAGCTGCCGGGTGCGGCCCCGCTCACGCATCGCCTGATCCGCAGCAGCGAGAAGGGCTGCGGTGACGCCGGTGCCGCGGTGGGCGGGGCGCACGAACACCGAGACGATGTTCACCGAGCCCTCGGCCAGCGGATGCTCAGCCGTGTAGCCCACCCAATCGATGCTCAGCGCCCCGACCACCTCGCCGTCACGCACGGCCTGGTAATGCGTGCGAGGCCCGGCCACCTCGGACCGCCAGGCCTGTTCGTCGCGGTCCTGCACCATCTCGAGCGTGCTCCAGAAATAGTCCGGGGCATCGGCCAGCATCTCCAGGCGCAGCATCCGGTACGCCGCCCAGTCATCGGGCACCAGGCGGCGCACCGCCAGGTCTGCTGCCATCTCAGTCCAGGTAGTCGCGCAGGACCTGCGAACGCGAGGGGTGGCGCAGCTTACTCATGGTCTTGGACTCGATCTGGCGGATCCGCTCGCGGGTGACGCCGTAGACCTTGCCGATCTCATCCAGGGTCTTGGGCTGGCCGTCCTCGAGACCGAACCGCATGGAGACCACACCGGCCTCCCGCTCGGAGAGAGTGTCCAGGACAGAGTGCAGCTGCTCCTGCAGCAGGGTGAAGCTCACCGCATCCGCGGGCACAACGGCCTCGGAGTCCTCGATGAGGTCACCGAACTCGCTGTCGCCGTCCTCACCCAGCGGAGTGTGCAGGGAGATGGGCTCGCGGCCGTACTTCTGGACCTCGACCACCTTCTCCGGGGTCATGTCCAGTTCCTTGGCGAGCTCCTCCGGGGTGGGCTCACGGCCCAGGTCCTGCAGCATCTGGCGCTGCACGCGGGCGAGCTTGTTGATGACCTCGACCATGTGCACGGGAATGCGGATGGTGCGGGCCTGATCGGCCATGGCACGGGTGATGGCCTGGCGGATCCACCACGTGGCGTAGGTGGAGAACTTGTAGCCCTTGGCGTAGTCGAACTTCTCGACCGCGCGGATCAGGCCCAGGTTGCCCTCCTGGATGAGATCCAGGAACAGCATCCCGCGGCCGGTGTAGCGCTTGGCGAGGGAGACCACCAGGCGCAGGTTCGCCTCCAGCAGGTGGTCCTTCGCCGCACGGCCGTCCTGCACGATGATCGCGAGCTCACGCCCGGCCTTGGTGCGGGCCAGGGATTCATCGCGCTTGAGCTTCTGCTCCGCGAACAGACCGGCCTCGATACGCTCGGCGAGCTCGACCTCCTGGGCGGCGTTCAGCAGCGCGACCTTACCGATCTGCTTGAGGTAGTCCTTGACCGGGTCCGCGGTGGCCCCGGCCGTGACGACCTGCTGCGCGGGAGCGTCGTCCTCGGAGGAGTTGAAGACGAAGCCGCCGGATTCCTCGACCTTCTTGGTGTCGGCGTCCTTCTCGGCCTTGGCGGCGGACTCGGAGTCCTCCTCCTCGTCGGTATCCACCTCGGCGTTCTGCGCGGCCTTCGCGGCAGACTTCTTGGCCGCTGCCTTCTTCGCAGAGGTACCGGAGGAGCTCTTGCCCGTGGTCTTCTTGGCGGCGGTGCGCTTGGCGGCCGTCTTGCTCTCGGGCTTGTCCGCGGTCTGCTCCGTGGCGGTGTCCTCGGCCGACTCGGCCTCGGGCGCGGCCTCAGATGCGGTGTCCTTCGCGGCGGTCGTCTTCGCCGGGGACTTCTTCGCGGCCGTCCTCTTCGCGGAGGCCTTCTTCGCAGGAGCCTTCTTCGCGGGGGTCTTCTTCTCCGAGGTCTTCGTCGCCGACGTCGTCGCGGTTTCCTGCTCATCGGGCGTCGCGGAGGTGGTGGCAGCCTTCGAGCTCTTCGCGGTCGAGCTCTTCGCGGTGCTCCGGGTCGAGCGGCGCGGGGTGGCGGTCTTCTCGGCGGTCTTGGGAGAGGTCACTCGTTCCTTCTTCCGGCAGCGGCCCGCTGGGCGGTCCACCGCTCTCGGGCGGTCGTCATCTCGGCGCGTCTGGTGGCTCCGCTGCCCGGCGCGGACGGTGGTCAGACCGTTTCATGGCGCACGAGGGCACGGTGCCGTCAAGCCTCATCACTATACAACGCGGCCAGGACCGCCCCTATTCCCGCACCGCGGTTCCCGCACCGCAGTCCGATCGTCAGGGCGACTGTTTTCCGTCCTGCAGATCTGCCGCCGGGCCTCGGATTCGCTTCCCTTCCGGGGCGGGCCCCGCCGCAGTCCCCTCCGAGGCGGGTCCCCGCTATGGCGGGTTCACGCGGCGGGCTCGGCCTTCACGGTCAGCACCGGGCAGCGCGCCCCCAGCACGATGCGCCGGGCGGAGGCCCCGAGATTGAGCTTGCCGATGCGGGATTTGCGCCGCAGCCCGAAGACGACGAGGGAGGCGGAGACCTCCTCAGCCAGGGCGAGGACGAATTCGCCGATGTCCTGTTCGGAGCACGAGCGGATCATCACCTCGGCAGCGGCGGCGCCCTCCGCGGCGAGAGCCTCCCGGATCTGCTGCTCGCTGGCAGAGGTCATGCCGATCTCGGGGTCGTCGTAGCGATGGGACGCGATCGCGAGCACCTCCCCGGTGCGGCGCTGCTGGCGCAGGGCGGCGCGCAGCGCGGCGCGTCCCTGCCCGGAGGGCGAGTAGCCCACGACGATCGTCATGCCGCTCCGTTCTGCTCGGCGATGCCTGCCGGGCGCTGGTCCGCGGCCCGGCAACCGCCCACTTTAGCCGTCCAGCGGCTGTGCTATCCACCGCTGAAGTCCCGGATGCTCCAGCAGGAAGGCATCATGCCCGATCGGTGAGCTGACCAGGTGGTATCGGGCCGACGGGGTGTGCTCGGCGATCTCCTGGACGAGGGCGGGTGGGAAGAGACGGTCGGAGTCGATCGCGAGGGCCAGGGTGCGGGCCCGGATGCGGCCAAGCGCCGCCGCTACCCCGCCGCGGCCGCGGCCGACGTCGTGAGTGCTCATGGAGCGGACGAGGGACAGGTAGGTGCCCGCGTCGAAGCGGCGGATGAGTTTGTCGGCATGGTGGTCGAGGTAGCTGGTGACCTGGTGGCGGCCGCGCCCGTCCAGGGGGTCCTCACCATCCTGGGGGTCATTGCCGAAGCGGGCCTCGAACTCCTCGGCGCTGCGATAGGTGGTGTGGGCGATGCGGCGGGCGATTCCCAGTCCCACACTCGGGGTCTGGCCGGCGGGGTTGTCGTGGTAGTCGCCGCCGCGGAACCAGGGGTCGGCTTCGATCGCAGCGATCTGGGCGCTGTTCCAGGCGATCTGGTCGGCGCTCGCGCGTGCGCTCGAGGCGATGACCGCGAGGTTCCGCACGAGCTGAGGGTGGCTCACGCCCCATTCGATCGCGCGCATGCCGCCCATCGACCCGCCGATCACGAGCTCCCAGCTGGGCAGTCCCAGGGCCTGCTGCAGCCGGCGCTCCGCCGCGACCTGGTCACGAATGGTCAGCTGCGGGAAGCGGGAGCCGTAGGGGCGTCCGTCGGGAGCCGGGCTGGAGGGCCCGGTGCTGCCCTGGCAACCCCCCAGGACGTTCGGTGCGATGACCCAGTGTCGCTCCGTGTCGATGGGACGGCCGGGGCCGACGAGGCTCTCCCACCAGCCGGGACTGGGATGTGCGGGACCGGCCGGTCCGCGCACATGGGAGTCTCCGGTCAGGGCATGCAGCACCAGCACCGCATTGGAGCGATCCGGGGCGGGTTCTCCCCAGGCTTCGTAGGCGATGGTGACGTCCCGCAGAACCTCACCGCTCTCCAGGGGCAGATCTCCGATCGGCATGAAGCGGCGGTCTCCGGGGCCGTGCTCAGGGCGCCAGGGGCCGGGAGCGCGCGGGAGCGCGGGCGCATCCACTGCTGCGGTCATACCGAGGCTCCTTGTCCATAGGCCGACCGCAGCAGCCGGGGCGGAGCCGCGTCAGGGCGCCGCTCTCCAGGCCGGGCGGACCGGAGTGTCGATCAGGCGTGTGAGCAAGCGTGCCAAAGAGGAGTGCGGTTCCACCTCCTCGAGGGCGGCCACGAGCTCTCCGGCGCTCGCATAGCGGTGGTTCCACCACGCCAGCAGCACCAGCAGCGTGGTCACCGCGCGCCAGGCGCAGCGCGCCGTGGAGCGTTCCTGCACGGGCGCGGCAGTCATCGCTCCGGCGGCCACTGCCTGCAGCTCCTCGAGGGCTCGATACCAACTTCCACCTGCGCAGACGTCGGCGTGGGGGCGCCAGCTGCCGTCGCTGGCGAGGATGGGCAGCAGGTCCTCGCGGTCGATTTTTCGCGCTGCACCGCGCTCGACGCAGCGGCCCATCAGCTCCCAGTGCAGCCGGTCCACGGCGAGCGCCGAGAGCAGCGCAGCGATGTGTTCACATTCCGTCATCCACACCCCCTGGGCATCCGGCCCCGGGGTGCGTTCCAGGCGCTCCAGCGCGGTGCGGGCGCGGGCGAACAGCATGCCGACATCGGCCCGTGACGAGATATCCGGGGCGGGGATGGTGAGATCCGCGCCGAGGGCGCGCAGGCGGGCGGTGTCCAGCGGTGGGCGGGGAATGCAGCGTCCGGCCAGGACCGCGCTCGCGGCGGTGCGCGTGCGGGAGAAGGGGAGCAGCTCCCCCGCTGCGGCCACCTGCACCGCAGCAGCGGAGTCCGAGCTGGCCGGGTCCACCGACCACCAGCGGCCACAGGCAGCACCGCGCACCAGCACATCCTCACGATCCAGTGCAAGGCTGCGGGCTGCCTGCTGCAGCATCTCTCCCAGGCGTTCGAGAATCTCACGCACCAGCGGCTCAAGCACCTCCTGGAAACCGTCCCCGATCACCACGAGCGCTTCGATGACCTGATCACCTCCGGGGGCCATGAGATGCAGCTGGTGGGCCAGGCGCTCCGCACCTCCCGGATCCGTGATGTCCTGCAGGGGACTGCGCGTGATCATGGGCGGCTCGGTCACCGTGCCGGCGGTCGCCAGCAGCAGGCAGTCGCACGGCATCACCGCGAGGCTCAGGTGTGCCTGGGCGAGCAGCTCGGAGGGATCGGCGAGCGGCAGCAGAGGCGGCTCGTGAGGGGCGGTGGGCGGAATGTTCATCGTCATGAAGCGACCCTGTCCCACCGAGCGCTCTACGAGCATCACCCCCTGCCCGATTGTGGATGAGGGGGCATTGTGGAGGAGAGGTCGTCCCGCGGCGGACCGCACCAGGGATCGGCATCCAGGCGCGCTGTGGGAGGATCGGGGGGCTCGCGAGAAAGGACTGCTCATGACTGCCTCCGCCCCCTCCAGCGCCGTGCTCTCCGCCCTGGAGCAGCAGATGGTGCAGCAGGCCGATCGCATCACCCGCGAAGCGCTCGCGGCGAGATCGGAGCACCTGGCAGGCATCGCCCCGGAGGCCGCTGCTCTGGTCGATGACCTCGGTACCTATCTCGAGGGCGGAAAGCTGCTGCGTCCCCGGCTGTGCTTCTGGGGTGGGGTCACCGCGCTCGGCCGCGAGGCGCACCCCGATGAGCTGGATCAGCTCGCCCGCTGCGGGGCGGCGATCGAGCTGGTGCAGGCAGCGGCGCTCATGCATGACGATGTCATCGACCACTCCCCCGTGCGGCGCGGCCGGCCTGCACTGCATGTGCAGGCGGCGCAGCGGCACCGTGCGGCTTCGTTGCGGGGCGACGCTGAGGAGTTCGGGATCGCGGTGGCGATCGTGCTCGGGGATCTGGCGCTCAGCTGGTCCGAGCAGCTCGCCTCTGAGATCACCGGGGACGCGGACGCCGTGGCGCGGGCCCGGGCGGAGTTCGATGCCCTGCGCACCGAGGTGATGTCCGGGCAGTATCTGGACATCCTGCATCAGGCGGCGGGGCTCGGCTCCGTCGAGGATCCCGAGCAGGCGGCCCTAGCGGTGATCCGGTGGAAGACGGTGCCGTATTCGGTGCTCCGCCCGGTGCGGATGGGCGCTGCGCTCATGGGAGCCGAGGCGCCGCTGCTGGATGCGCTCTCGGCCTGGTCGATCGAGGTGGGCACAGCGTTCCAGCTGCGCGATGACCTCCTCAGCGTGATCGGGGATCAGGACAGCACCGGCAAGCCCGTGGGCGGGGACATCCTCGAGGGCAAGCGCACGGCGCTGCTGGCACGCACCGAACAGGCGGCCGATGCGGCGGGTCGGCAGCTGCTCGAGCGCACCGTGGGCCAGGCCGATGCGGATCCGGAGGACATCTTGGCGGTGCATGAGCTGATGCGCGCCACCGGTGCGGTCGCCTCCGTTGCGACGGATATCCGGGCACGCGCCTCCCGGGCCCGCGAGATCCTGCAGGGCGCGGGGGCGATCGACGGGCCGGGCCTGGCGGGGCTGCAGCGGATGGCGGATCTGGCGACTGATGTGGACGCACTGTCGGCCTGACGCCGACTCCCCCGCAACGCGCTGTGCCCGCTGGTCAGCGGGGCACGCGCCTCACAGCGCGAGGGCGAGCGCGCGGCGGCGCACCTCGCCGCGCTGACCGCGGCGCAGGTGATCGATGGGGCGCCCGGGCAGGGTGTCATCGGCCGTGAACAGCCACTCCAGCAGCTCCAGGTCGCTGAATCCGCCATCGCGCAGTACGGTGATAGTACCGGTCAGATGCGGGACCGGGGCATCGTTCACCAGCAGCTCAGCGGGAATCATCCGCACCACCGGGTCACCGCGCCGCACCGCGACGAGGTGGCCATCCTCGATGAGACGGCGGACCTTGGAGACCTCCAGGTCCAGTCGCTCGGCGACATCGGGGAGCGTGAGCCAATCGGTGATGAGGGTATCGATGTCGTTCACGCCTCCTAGGGTGCCATGCACCGACCGGGGAGCGCATCGCACCGGGCGCCCTTCAGCACCGGGCCACCCGGCCCCGGGAGGCACCTCACAGCGTGTGACACCCGTGCCGTGTGTCGGTCCCCTCCCGCGCGCGTGAAGCACCCTAGATTGGCCCTGTGAGCTCGGCGACGTCGACTTCCCCCGGCATCAGCCTGCTCCTCGATGACCGCTATCGGGTCGAGGAGCCGATCGCGCGCGGCGGCATGGCCACCGTGTACCGCGGCCATGACGAGCGCCTGGACCGTGTGGTGGCGCTCAAGATCATGCACCCCCACCTGGCGATGGATGAGGATTTCCGACGCCGCTTCGGCCGAGAGGCCCGGGCGGCGGCCCGCCTGGCGCACCGCAACGTGGTGGGCGTCTTCGACCAGGGCGAGGACGGGGACAGCATCTACCTGGCGATGGAGCTCGTGGAGGGTGAGACGCTGCGGGCGCGCATGGTGCGCCAGGGCCCCCTGAGCGTCGGCGAAAGCCTGCGGGTGACCGAGCAGGTGCTGCAGGCGCTGGTGGCCGCGCATGAGGCGGGGATCGTCCACCGCGACATCAAACCGGAGAACATCCTGCTGGACGCGCAGGACACCGTGAAGGTCGCGGACTTCGGGCTGGCCCGCGCGACCGGCTCGAACAACTCCTCGGCGAGCGCCGCGCTGCTGGGCACCGTCGCGTACATCAGCCCCGAGGTGGTGACCCGGGGACACTGTGATGAGCGCAGCGACCTGTACTCCCTGGGTGTGGTGCTGTTCGAGATGCTCACCGGCACCCAGCCGTTCCGCGGCGAGCAGCCGGTGCATATCGCCTTCCAGCATGTGCACGAGGACATCCCGGCCCCGTCCACCCGCGTCAGCGGGGTGCCGCGCGAGCTCGATTCCCTCGTGACCTGGGCGGCGGCCCGGCCCGTCGGCCAGCGTCCCGCCACCGCGATCGACCTGCTGGAGGCGGTCCGGGAACTGCTTCGAACCCTGCCCGCGACGGTCCTGGCGACCTGCCCGGTGCAGATCGAGGATGCCGCCACCGGAGAGGTGCCGCGCCTGACCGCCGCCCTGGATGACGTTGCCGCGGATCTGACGGGCAGCCCCCGCGCCTTCCCGCCCGCCCTCACCGGTGATGCGGGGACGGGAGAGGACCACGCGCCCGCTGCCGCGCACTCTTTCCCCGCTGATCCCACCGATCCCGCAGCAGACCCTGATGCGGACCCCGCCGCGGACTGTGCTGCTGATGAGCCCGCGGATACGCAGCAGTCCGAGGACGGGGAATCCTCCCGCCAGGTCACGCTGCGCAGCCCGCGGGGTCGGCGAGGTCGGCACCTGGTCGCCGGGACCCGTCTGCGCTCCCGCGCGATGGCAGCGGCCGCCGCCGTCGCCCTGGTGGGCACGATGACCGGCGGCACCTGGGCGGCCACCACCTGGTACCTCGATGAGGGGCCGGGCGCGAACCGCACCGTGCCGCTTGTGGTCGGCACTCCCCTGGCCGACGCGGAGTCCGCCCTGCGCGCGGCGGACCTTCAGGTCAGCACCGAGGAGCGGTTCGACGACGAGGTCCCGGCCGGGCATGTGATCACCGCCGATCCCTCCACCGGCAGCGATGTGAAGAAGGGCGCAGCCATCCACGTGGTGGTCTCCAAGGGCATCCAGACGTTCCCGGTGCCGGCCCTGGAAGGGCTCTCGCTCGAGGACGCCCGCACCCAGGTCGAGGATGCTTCCCTCACTCTCGTCGAGGATGAGGCGGCCTACTCCGAGACCGTTCCGGAGGGCGAGATCATCTCCCAGAGCGCCGATGCTGAGGCGCTGCCCGCCGGCGGGGAGGTCCACGTCGTCGTCTCCCAGGGCCGCGAGCCGATCACCGTGCCGGATCAGCGGGGCAATAGCGAGGCTGCCGCCCGCTCAGCGCTTGAGCAGGCCGGTTTCACCGTGACCACCTCGCAGGAGCACTCCGGTTCGGTGCCGCGCGGTGCCGTGATCTCTCAGAACCCGGCCTCAGGCACCCTGTTCCGCGGGGATGAGGTCCACCTGGTGACGTCGCTCGGGCCCGAGATGGTGAAGGTCCCCGATGTGTTCCGCAAGTCCGAGAAGGACGCGCGGAAGGCCCTGGAGAAGGCCGGGTTCACCGTGCAGGTCAGCCACGACAAGGGCGAGCCGGTGTTCGGGATGGTCTATGAGCAGTCCGCCGAGCCCGGCAGCGAGCTGGCCAAGGGCTCCACGGTCACGATCAAGGTGTTCTGACCGCTCCCGAGATCCCGCCGAGTCCCGGCTATCCGCTCCCGTGCGCCGGGGCCGACGGCGCGCACGGCACCGTCGGCCCACCGCATCTGATCAGGCGCGGGTGAGCATCTCCGCGACGAGGAACGCGAGTTCGAGGGACTGCTGGTGGTTCAGCCGCGGGTCCACGAGGGTCTCGTAGCGGCGGGCCAGGCCCTCCTCGTCGATCTCCCCGGTGCCGCCGAGCACCTCGGTAACGTCATCGCCGGTGAGTTCGATGTGCAGTCCGGCCGGGACGGTGCCGGCGGCCTTGTGCACCTCGAAGAAGCCCACCACCTCGTCGAGGATGTCCTCGAAGCGGCGGGTCTTGTAGCCGTTGGAGGACGTGATGGTGTTGCCGTGCATCGGGTCGGTCACCCACGCCACCTGGGCGCCGGCATCCCGCACCCCTTCCACCAGGGCGGGCAGGCGGTCGCGGATCATGCTCGCGCCCATCCGGGTGATGAAGGTCAGCCGCCCGGGCTCGCGCTCGGGATCCAGGCGTTCGATCAGCTCGAGAGCATCCTCGACGGTGGCATGGGGGCCGAGCTTCACGCCGATGGGGTTGCGCAGCTTCGCCATGAAGTCCACGTGCGCGCCCTCGAGCTGGCGGGTGCGCTCCCCGATCCACAGGAAGTGGCCGGAGCAGCCGTAGATCTCCCCGGTGCGCGAGTCGATCCGAGCCAGCGCCTCCTCGTAGTCCAGTAGCAGCGCCTCATGGGAGGCGTAGAACTCCACGACCTTGAGCGCATCGAAGTCCGCGCCGATCGCCTCCATGAAGCGCACGGCCTTATCGATCTGCCCGGCCAGCTCCTCGTAGCGGGCGTAGCCCACCCCGCTCGAGGTGAAGCCGCGGTTCCACGAGTGGACCTCGCGCAGATCCGCGAAGCCACCGCCGGTGAAGGCACGCATGAGGTTGAGCGTGGAGGCGCTGGTGGTGTAGGTCTTCCACAGCCGGGCCGGATCGGGGCGGCGGGCCTCCGGGGTGAAGGCGAACTCATTGACCGCATCCCCCCGGTAGGTGGGCAGCGTCAGGCCGTCGCGGGTCTCTTCTTCATTCGAGCGCGGCTTGGCGAACTGCCCGGCCATGCGACCCATCTTCACCACCGGCACCGAAGCGCCGTAGGTCAGCACCGCCGCCATCTGCAGGATGGTGCGGATCTTGTTGCGGATGCGGTCCGCGGTGGAGTCGGCGAAGGTCTCGGCGCAGTCCCCACCGGTGAGCAGGAACGCCTCCCCGCGGGCGGCCGCAGCGATGCGCTCGCGCAGCACATCCACCTCGCCGGCGAACACCAGCGGCGGAGCGGAGCGCAGATCGGCGAAGACCTTCGCGCGCTCCTCCTCATCGGGCCACACCGGCTGCTGCACCAGCGGATAGTCGCGCCACACGCCGAGGGCCGCCAGGCCGTCGGCGGCCGAGGACAGGCTGAAGGAGTGGGCGCGGGCCGGAGCATCAGGGCTGAAGAGGTTCACATGACCAGGGTAGCCAGTATCCCCGGGTGCTCGAGGCCGAGTTTCACTGCTCGGTCACCGATGCCGGGACGCCCGCCGGGGATCATCCCGTCGGTCCGAGGGCCGGAATCGGTCAGCTCGCGGCGTCCTGCTCGCGCTGTTCGCGCTGTCGACGCTTCACATCGGCGGCGTACTCATCCACCCGCTCCTGCCCGGAGAGCTCCGCGATCGCATCCATCACCGCGTCGGTCACCCCACGCAGCACCTCCCCTTCGCTGCGGCCCGCGTGCTCGGCGGCGATCTGCGCGGCATCCAGCGGGGCCCCCACCACGGCACGGATCCGCGGGTGGCGGCGCGGGAACCAGCGTCGGCCACGCTGGGCCTCATGGGCGCCGAGCATCGCCACCGGCACGATCGGTGCCCCGGAGGCGAGGGCGAGGCGTGCCACGCCGGTCTTGCCGCGGTGCAGTCTCCCGTCGGGGCTGCGGGTTCCCTCCGGGTAGATGCCCAGCACCTTCCCCTGCGCCAGCACGTCCAGACCCGCCTGGATCGCGGAGCGTGAGGCGGTCCCACCGGAGCGGTCCACGGGCATGACGTGCAGGCCGCGCATCACCGCCGCGGCCAGACGCTTGATCGGGCCCCGGCCGGAGAAGATCTCGCCCTTGCCCAGGAAGTGCACGCTGCGGCGCACCTGCCCGGGTAGGAAAACGGTGTCGGAATAGGCCTGATGATTGGAGGCGAGGATCACCGGTCCGCTGGCCGGGATGTTCTCCTGGCCGCTGATGGTCGGGTTCCAGCACAGTCGCACCACCGTCATCACGAACGGTTTGGCGAGCTCGTACAGCACGTCGTCCTCCACGGTCTCGATCCGAGCGCCGCACAGCGGACCATCGTGCCCTCCGGCGGTGGGGATGCGACGATGGTGCCATGGCCTTCAGCGAACTGACCCGCCCCTGGCGCGCGCCGGGACACTCTACCGCGCGCGGCGGGCTGCTCCTGGTCCACGGCTTCACCTCCACCCCGCAGTCCCTGCGCCCCTGGGCGGAGGATCTCGCCGGGCGCGGCTGGGACGTGGATCTGCCGCTGCTGCCCGGCCATGGCACGACGGTGGCCGATCTCGCGTCGACGGCCTGGCAGGACTGGTATGAGGCGGCGAAACAGGCGGCTCTGGGGCTCGCCGAGCAGCATGGGCGCATTGCGGTGGCGGGCCTGTCGATGGGTGGCACCCTGACGCTGGCGCTCGGCCAGGATGAGCAGCTGCGCGAGCACATCGGCGCGCTCGTCGCGGTGAACCCGGGGATGACGCTGCCGCTCGCGGCCCGGGCGGCAGGGCTCATCGCCCCGCTCGTACCCACCCTGCCGGGCATCGGCTCGGACCTCGCACGCGACGGGGTTGCGGAGGAGACATACGCGCGGATGCCGCTGCGCGCCGTCGCGCAGCTGCGGCGCCTGTTCACCCGCACCCGCTCGCGCCTGGACCTGGTGCGCGCCCCGCTGCTGCTGGCCACATCGCGGGTGGACCACGTGGTGCCACCGCGGGACAGCGATCTGGTCGCAGCCGGGGTGCGCGGCCCCGTCGAGCGGCTGGCGCTCACGCGCAGCTACCACCTGGCGCCGCTGGACCATGACGCGCCGCTGCTGTTCGAGACCACAGCTCGTTTTCTGGACCAGCACCTCATCACTGTGGAACACCGACGATGACCACCCGGGAGCCCACACCGCCCGGCGCCGACGACGGCCGGGACGTCGACGCCGAGTTCGCCCGCATGCTCGAGGGCGAGGGCCTCGCACTGCGTCCCGGGCAGGCCCCGCGGGAGCCCGCCGCCCCGCCGCATCCCGGCGATGACGATGAGCTGTGGGAGTGGAGCGCCGAAACCCCCGACCAGCCACCGGATCTCGAAGCTCGGGCACGGGCGCGGGCCGCGCACCCCTCCGCCGGGACTCCGGTGGGGCCGATGGGCACCGCGGGAATCCGCGGCGGAGCAGGCCCGCGCGAGCTCGACGATGACGAGGTGCTCTACGGGGACTTCGAGCCCCCGGATCCGGACCTGCCCCCACCGTCCTCCGGGGCGCTGTGGGCATGGACGGCCCTGCTGGGCGGGATCCTGCTGCTCGTGCTCGCCACCGTCACGCCAGCGCTGCCCCGCGGTCTCGGGCTGCTCGGCGGCGCTGCGGCGATCGGCGGGGTGATCGCCCTGTTGGCCCGGGCACCGCGCACCCCACGGCAGGATGGAGATGACGGCGCCCAGCTCTGAGCTGACCGCCGACCGTGCGCTGATGGGCTGCTTCGCCCTGGTCAGACGCCGTGCGCTCGCCAGCCGTCGGAGCCGGGTCAGCGGGCGAGGTCGGCGGCTCCGACGATTCCGGCGCGGTTGCCCATCCGGGCGAGCACGAACGGGGCGAGCTCCCGCTGCGCAGCTGCGGTGATGGTGCGGGCGTAGGCGGCACGCGCCGGATCCAGCAGCAGATCCCCCGCGGCGGCGACCCCGCCACCCACCACGATCATGTCCGGATCCAGCAGCGTGGCGATCGAGGAGAGTCCCCGACCCAACCAGTCGCCGAGCTCTGCGATGAGCTCCACCGCGCCCGGATCCCCCTGCTGGGCAAGGCGCGTGATCAGCGGCCCGTCGACCTCCTTGCGGCTGCCGCCGGCGGCCTGCACGAGCGGCCCCATGAGCGGGTCTCCCGCACTGGCTCGGCGCTTGGCGGTGCGCACCAGCGCGGTGCCGGCCGTGTACTGCTCGAGGCAGCCGCGGCGACCGCAGCCGCACCACTGCCCATCGGGCACCGCCGTCATATGCGCGATCTCCCCGGCGAAGCCCCAGCGTCCGCGCACCAGCTGTCCGTCCATCACGAGGGCGCCGCCGAGGCCCGTCCCGACGGTGACCATGAGCATGTGCTCGGCCTCGCGGGCGGCACCGAAGCGGTACTCGGCCCAGCCCGCGGCATTGGCGTCGTTCTCGACCACCACCGGCAGACCTGTGAGCTGCTCGAGCTCATCGGCCAGGGGATGACCGCGCCAGGCGAGGTTGGCGGAGAAGGTCACGGTGCGACGGTCGGAGCTGACGAAGCCCGCCGCCCCCACGCCCACGCCCACCACGTCGTGGTCGCCGCGCAGCTCAGCGACGGCCTCCGCGCAGGCGGCTTCGATCAGCGCCGCATCGGTCGCCGGGGTGCTGCGCGTGGTCGCGGCGATGATCTCGCCGTCCTCATCCACGACTCCCGCCGCGATCTTCGTGCCGCCGATATCCACGCCGATGGAGAGCATGCTGTTCCTGTTCCTGGGGGCTGCTGTGGGGTCCGGGTCCCGAGACTCGCGCCACGGTGGCGGGGTGCATCCGACCGCTCGCGGGCACGGACCCGGGGCACCATGGTAGAGGCCCCTGACGTACGATGTTCGGGACCCCACCAGCGCTTCCGGGCCGGTGCTCGGCCTACCGCCCGATGCTCACCACCGGATCGAAGGAGATTCGATGAAACAGTCCAGCACCCCTTCGCAGCACGAGAGCCGCCCCGAGGAGAACATCACCGATCTCCTCCTGGAGCGGCTGCGCACGAGCCCCTCGGTGCCCGTGTTCGAGCTGAGCCGGGGCGAGGGCACCTACATCCCGCTCAGCGGCGCCGATTTCCTCACCCAGGTCAAGCAGGTGGCCAAAGGCCTGATCGCGTCCGGGGTGGACAGCGGTGACGTGGTCGCGATCCTCTCGCGCACCCGCTACGAATGGTCGCTCGTGGACTGGGCGGTGTGGTGGGCCGGCGGCGTCGGCGTGCCGATCTACGAGACCTCCTCCCCCAGCCAGATCCAGTGGATCGCCTCGGACTCCGGGGCCCGCTTCGCCGTGGTCGAGACGGCCCGGCATCGCGAGGACATGGAATCCGTGCGCGGAGAGGTCCCCACCCTGGAGCGCATCGGCGTGCTGGAGGAAGGGATCATCGAGGAGCTGACCCGGCGCGGCGAGTCCATCAGCGATGAGGAGCTCGAGCAGCGCCGCACCTCCCGTCGTATGGAGGACCTGGCCACGATCATCTACACCTCCGGCACCACAGGCCGTCCCAAGGGCGCCGAGCTCACCCATGCCAACTTCGTGGACACCACCCGCAGTGCCGTGACGCTGCTGGGGGAGGCCGTGCTCCCGCCCGGCTCGCGTCTGCTGATGTTCCTGCCGATGGCGCATGTGTTCGCCCGGCTGATCATGGTGGTGGCCGTCGCCTGGCCGGTGACCACCGCCTTCACTCCGGACACGAAGAATCTGCTGCCGGATCTGGCGGCCTTCAAGCCGACGTTCCTGCTGGCGGTGCCGCGAGTGTTCGAGAAGGTCTACAACGGCGCCGAGGCCAAGGCCATCGCCGGGGGGCGCGGCAAGATCTTCGCCAGCGCCGCGCAGACCGCGATCGACTACTCCCGCGCGCTGTCCGAAGGGAAGGTGCCGCTGGGCCTGAAGCTCAAGCACGCCGCCTTCGACAAGCTCGTCTACGGCAAGCTGCGCGAAGCCATGGGCGGGAAGGTCTCCTCGGCCATCTCCGGCGGTGCCCCGCTGGGCGCGCGACTGGCCCACTTCTTCCGCGGCATCGGGGTGACGGTGCTGGAGGGCTACGGCCTGACCGAGACCACCGCGCCGGTGAGCGTGAACCTGCCCTGGGATGTGCGCCCGGGCACCGTCGGCCCGCCCCTGCCGGGCTCCACCATCGCGATCGACGAGAACGGTGAGATCCTCGTCAAGGGCGTGATGGTCTTCCGCGGTTACCACAACAACCCCGAGGCCACGGCGGAGTCGCTGCAGAATGGCTGGTTCCGCACCGGCGACCTCGGCTCGCTGGACGAGCACGGGAACCTCTCGATCACCGGTCGTTCCAAGGAGGTCATCGTCACCGCCGGCGGCAAGAACATCTCGCCCGCTCAACTCGAGGACCAGTTGCGCTCCCACCCGCTGGTCAGCCAGTGCATCGTCATCGGTGATCAGAAGCCCTTCGTCTCGGCGATCCTCACGCTGGATGAGGAGATGCTGGGCACGTGGCTGTCCAACAATGATCTGCCCTCCATGTCTGTCGCCGAGGCCGCTCGCGATGAGCGGATTCGCGCCGAGCTGCAGACCGCGGTTGACGCGGCCAACACCTCCGTCTCCCGTGCGGAGTCCATCCGCGTCTTCGAGGTGATCGACACCGATTTCACCGAGGAGAACGGCTACCTCACGCCGTCGATGAAGCTCAAGCGCAACGTCGTGGTCAAGGACCTGGCCGAGGTGATCGACAAGATCTACTCCGGCCCCAAGCCGAAGGCCTGACCAGCGCTACAGCATCGGCGCTTGGCCCGCCTAGCGGCACCGCCGTAGCGCGGCCACCGCGCCGCACGCTGTGCTGCGTCTCGCGGCCCCGACCTGCCTCCCCCAGGGATGTCGGGGCCGCGGCGTACCGTGGCAGCATGCCCGCCGCCCCGTCCCGTCGTCAGCTGAGCTTCGCGGATCTGGGCACCCCGCTGGACGAAGCGACGCTCGTCGTGGTGGATCTGGAGACCACCGGCACCGATCCCACGAGCGATGCGATCACCGAGATCGGCGCGGTCAAGGTGCGCGGCGGCGAGGTGCTCGGTGAGTTCCGCACCTTTGTGGATCCCGAGCGCCCGATCCCCGCGTACATCGCCCGGCTGACGGGCATCACCGATGCCACGGTGCGCGGGGCGCCGACGATCGCGGTGGCCCTGCCGATGTTCCTGGATTTCGCGGGCCCCGCCGCGCTCGTGGCGCACAACGCGCGCTTCGACATCGGGTTCCTCGCCGCCCACGCGGCAGCCCTGGACCTGGGCTGGACGCGGCCGACGGTGCTGGACACGCTCGCTCTGGCGCGGCGCGTGTTCCATCGTGACGAGGTGCGTGACCATCGGCTGGGGACGCTCGCCGCGCATGTCGGGGCCGCCGTGACCCCGGATCACAGGGCGCTGTCCGATGCCCGCGCCACGGTGGATGTCCTGCACGCCATCATCGGCCGATTGGGCCCGACGGGCGCGTCCACGCTCGAGGACCTCGCCGCGGCGCATCGCAAGCCCAGCGCGGTGCAGCTGCGCACGAAGCATCTGGCTGAGCACATCCCGGCCGTCCCGGGCGTGTACCGCTTCGTCGATGCCCAGGGGGATGCGCTCTATGTCGGCACCTCCCAGAATGTGCGTGCCCGGGTGCGCACCTATTTCACGGCCGCGGAGAAGCGTCGCCGGGTGCTCGACATGCTGCCGCGGGCGGAGCGGATCGACGTCATCGAATGCGCCACGGCGACGGAGGCGGCGGTGCGCGAGCTGCGGATCATTGCCGGTGAGCAGCCTCCCGCGAACCAGCAGGGGCTGAAGCCCGAGAAAGCACACTGGCTGCGGCTGGGGCGTGGGACCGAAGGTCTGCGAGCGGCACGCCTGGCCCGTGAGGAGTCCGATGGCACCGCGCAGATCGGCCCGCTCGCCTCGCATCATGACGCTCAGCCGCTGCGGGATCTGCTGTATGACGCGGTGCTGGGGCGCGGCTCTGCCCTCTCGCGCGGGGCCCTCTCGCGCGGGCCGGCCCTGCGCAGCGGTGAGCACCGCGAGAGTCTGCGTCGGGCGCTGCTCGAGGACCCGCGGGAGGTGCTCGACCATGTGGCCGCACGGATGCGCACCCACGTGCAGGCCGGACGCTACGAGGATGCGGAGCGTCTGCGGGCGCTCGCGGTGACGTACCTGCGCGCGGCCCGACGGGCCAGTCGGCTGCGGGCGCTTGCGGCGGTGCCGCTGCTGATCGCGGCGCGGCCCAGCACGGCCGCGGTGCTGGGTGGCCGCGGCTGGGAGCTGCTGGCGGTGCGGCATGGCCGCTTCTCCGGCACCACACTGGTGCCCTGGGGCACTGATCCGCTGCCGTTCGCCCGGTCTTTGGCGATGACGGGGCTGGGCGAGACGGAGCTCGCCGCGCCGCTGTGCCAGGGGTACCACCAGGAGGCAGAGATCCTACTGGGCTGGCTCGAGGCCGAGGGTGTGCGCACGGTCCTCGTGGAGGGGACCTGGCAGGTCCCCGCCCGGGCCCGCTTCACGCCCGAGCATCTCAGCGAGCGCTTTGCGCGCACGGCACCGTCCCGGGCGGTCTAGGCTCGAGGCATCGCCAGCGCGCCGTCGGCGCCCACCGGTCGCCCCAGGAGGAGCCATGATCACCGCCATCGTCTCGATCGACGTCGACCCCCACCGCATCCCGGAGGTCGCGCAGGCCATCGTGGACATCGACGGAGTGGATCACGTGTACTCGGTTACGGGGGATGTGGACCTCATCGCGGTGGTGCGGGTGCGCAACCATGAGGATCTCGCCGACGTGATCGCCGGTCAGCTGTCGAAGATCGAGGGCGTGCTGGAGACCACCACCAACATCGCCTTCAAGACGTACTCCAGCCGGGATCTGGACGCCGCTTTCGACCTCGGCCTGGACAGCTGATCCGGCCCCACCGCTGATCCTGACCCACCGCTGAGAGCGCCTGCGAGCGCGCTGGTGCAGGCGCAGCGGAGAACCGAGCGCCCGCGCGCTCACCGGCCTGCGCCGTGCTCCTGCTGCGATAGCTCCGCCCACCGGGTCACGAGCACGGTCGGACGCCCGGAGTCCAGCGCCTCCTGGGCCTCGGCATAGGCGGCGGCCAGCCGCTCGTCAAACCCATCGGCCGCGTCCTGGCCGATCCCGTCGAAGGCCACCATGCCCGCGGCGGCGTTCAGCAGCACCGCATCCCGGATGGGTCCCATCCGGCCCTCCGACTCCCCCGCGAAGAGATCCCGGGCCACCTGGGCGTTCTCCTCCGCGGTGCCGCCGCGCAGCGCATCGTGACCGCTGCGCGGGATACCCAGCAGCGCCGCGGGATCCAGCACGTGCTCACGCACCTGCCCTCCCCGGACCTCCCAGACATCGCTCGGCGCCGTGACCGTCAGCTCATCCAGCCCGTCCTGACCGCGGAACACGAGCGCGCTGGTGTCGCGGGCGGCGAACACTCCCGCGACCACGGGGGCGAGGGCCACATCCGCCACGCCGACGGCGCTCGCGCGCGGCCGCGCGGGATTGGTGATCGGGCCCAGGATGTTCATCACAGTCGGGATCCCCAGGCCCTTGCGGGCGTCGGCGGCGAAGCGCATCGAAGGATGGAACACCTGCGCGAACAGGAAGGTCATCCCGATTTCCCCGATCAGCCGCTCCACGGTGGGAACTGGGAGGTCCAGGCGCACCCCGAGCGCTTCGAGCACATCGGCCGAGCCGGAGCGGGAGGTGGAGGCGCGATTGCCGTGCTTGACCACGGTCCGGCCGGTCGAGGCGATCACCACCGAGGCCATGGTGGAGATGTTCACGGTCTGGGCGAGATCACCCCCGGTGCCGACGATGTCCACTGCCTCGCGCGGCGCCTCCACCGTGCGGGCGTGCCCCACCATCGCATCGGCGAGGGCCTCGAGCTCCCCGCTGGTCACACCCTTGGACTGGAGGGCCACCAGGAATCCGGCCAGCTGCACGGGGTTCGCGTTCCCGGACATGACCTCGTCCATCGCCCAGCTGGCCTGCGCGGGCTCCAGGTCCTGCCCGCGGACGAGCCGCGACGTGATCTGGGGCCAGGTGGGGGTGTTCTCGCTCATGCCTCGATGATGTCACCTCCGGGCCCACGGCCGGGGCGCCGACCACGCTGCGGATCACAGAACGGTCACAGCGGCCCGAAGGTCCGCCACCAGCGCGTATCGATTGCGTGTCCGGGTTCATGACACTGCGTCAGGCGAGCTATGCTGGCCGGGTCCGCCCGGGGCGCAGGCCCCGCGCTGTGCTCGGCCGTCGTGGGCCGACACCGCGAATCTGACGACACGACATAATGGTGACGTGACTACAGCGACCCTGCCTGAGCGCACAGCGCCCGCCGCCCCGGCGGTCGGCCGCCCCAACCCCACGCAGATCGGCACGCTCGTCTGGCTCGCGAGCGAAGTGATGTTCTTCGGCGGCCTGTTCGCGATGCTCTTCACGATCCGCTCGATGTCGCCGGACACGTTCTCCGCCGGCCAGGGGAACTTCACCCATGGCTTCGCGCTGCTGAACACCTCGATCCTGGTGGCGTCCTCCTTCACCTGCCAGATGGGCGTGTACATCGCCGAAGGCCGCTTCCCCTGGGGCAAGCCCTTCACGCCCCGCAAGCGCCGCACCGGCTCGATCTTCAACATCGCCGGCTGGGGCATGGTCGAGTGGTACGTGCTCACCTTCATCATGGGCTCCGTGTTCGTGGCCGGTCAGGCCTTCGAGTACGCCGAGCTCGTCCACCACGGTGTGACGATGTCGTCCTCGCCCTTCGGCTCGATCTTCTACCTCTCCACCGGCTTCCACGGCCTGCACGTGCTGGGCGGTCTGATCGCCTTCCTCATGGTGCTGCTGCGCGCCTGGGCCGCCGAGAAGTTCACCACCCACGAGAAGGTCTCCGCGATCTGCGTGTCCTACTACTGGCACTTCGTGGACGTGGTGTGGATCGTGCTGTTCTTCGTGGTCTACCTCCTGGACCCGATCCTCACCCTCGTCAACTCCAACCACGTGGTGCCGGTCGAGTTCGTGTGGTCGATCTTCTGACCCGCCCCGGCAGGGCCGCTCGCCCGGCTCTCCCTTCCGCTCCCCGATCCGCCCGCCCTGACCGCCCCCTCCACGAATCGAGGTCCGAACCGTGAAGGCTCTCGCCGCACGTCGCCACCATCCGATGGCGCTTCTCGTGATCCTGCTGCTCGCGCTCGTCGCGACCGGCGGGCTGTACGCGGCCCTCCAGCCCAGTACCGCACAGGCCGAGGCCTACACGCAGGATGACATCGACGCCGGCCAGCAGCTGTTCCTGGCCAACTGCGCCACCTGTCACGGCCGCAACGCCGAGGGCCTGACGGATCTCGAGGGCGAGACCCTCGGCCCCTCGCTGATCGGCGTGGGCGCCGCCGCCGTGGATTTCCAGGTGGGCACCGGCCGCATGCCGATGCAGGCCTCCGGGCCGCAGGCCGCCCGCAAGCCTCCGCAGATGACCGAGGAGCAGACCCGCCAGCTCGCCGCTTACGTGGCGTCGCTGGGCCCGGGCCCCGCGGTCCCCGCTGACGAGTACCTCGACGCCTCCCAGGGCGATCCCACCAGGGGCGGCGAGATCTTCCGCATCAACTGCGCCATGTGCCACAACGCCGCTGGGGCGGGCGGCGCGCTGACCCGCGGCAAGTACGCCCCGCCGGTGGTCGGCGTGGACCCCAAGCACGTCTACGAGGCGATGGAGACCGGCCCGCAGAACATGCCCGTGTTCTCCGACTCGAACCTCTCCGCCGAGGACAAGCGCGACGTCATCGCCTACCTCGAGGCGATCGATGAGACCGGCTCGCCGGGCGGCATCTCCCTGGGCTCCCTGGGCCCGGTCACCGAAGGCCTGTACGCCTGGACGATCATCCTGACCCTGCTCCTCAGCTGCGCTGTGTGGCTGGGGGCGAAGGCCAAGTGAGCACGAACATGAACACCTCCCCTTCCTCCTCTCCCGCCTCCTCCGGGCGCGTGTCCGCGCTCGCCCCCAAGGAGGGCGGTGGCTTCCCCAACCCGGGTCTGCCCCCGCATCAGCACCGCCAGGCGGACGTCTCGAAGTCCGCAGAGAAGCGCGCCGAGCGCGTCGTGGCCGGAATGTTCCTGCTGTCGGTCATCGGCACCGTGGTCTTCATCGGCGCGTACTTCCTGGTCTCTCCCTACGGTGAGGGCACCACGAACCTCTTCGCCGAGCCCGGCACCCCGCAGGCTCTGTGGTGGTCGAACCTCGTGACCGGTCTGGGCTTCGCAGTCGCCGTCTTCTTCATCGGCGCCGCGGCGATCCACTGGGCCAAGACCCTCATGCCCGATGAGGAGATGGTCGAGGAGCGGCACGACATCCGCAGCTCCGATGAGACCCGCGACATCGCCGCCGGCATCATCACCGATGGGCTGCAGGAGTCCGGCATCGGCCGTCGCCCCCTGATCGTGACCTCGATGGTCGCGGCCCTGGCCGCGCTGCCGGTTGCGGTGCTAGCGCCGCTGTCCACCCTGGGTCCGCTGCCGGGCAACAAGCTGCACCACACGTACTGGGGCCACAACCCCGGTCAGCGCCTGGCCCGTGACCACGACGGCACCCCCATCAAGCTGTCCGACGTCGCGATGAACTCGATCTTCCACGTCATGCCCGAGGGCCTGACCCACGACACCGAGCACTACCTCGAAGAACGCGCCAAGGCCGCGGCGGTGATCGTCCGCTTCGACCCGGCCCTGGGCAAGAACGACGAGTCCATGGCAATGGGCGTAGAGGGCGTGCTGGCCTTCTCGAAGATCTGCACCCACGTGGGCTGCCCGGTGGCGCTGTACGAGCAGCAGACGCATCACATGCTCTGCCCTTGCCACCAGTCCACCTTCGACGTGACCGACGGTGCCAAGGTCATCTTCGGCCCCGCCCACCGTCCCCTTCCCCAGCTGCCGATCGAGGTCGATGACGAGGGCTACCTCATCGCCCCCGGCGACTTCACCGAGCCGATCGGTCCCAGCTTCTGGGACATCCACAAGGACAAGTGATCCCCATGACGACCACGACTCCCTCCTCCTCCCGCAATTCCTCCGAGGAGCAGCCTTCGCGGGTGATGAAGCTCGGCGCGGTGGGCGGCGACTGGCTCGACCAGCGCCTGGCCGGCGGCGGTTTCGTCCGCTTCATCGCCCGGAAGATCTTCCCCGACCACTGGTCGTTCATGTTCGGCGAGGTGGCGCTGTACAGCTTCGTCATCCTGCTGATCTCCGGCACGTTCCTGACCATGTTCTTCGACCCCTCCATGGAGGAGGTCGTATATGAGGGCCCGTACGTCCCGCTGCAGGGCGCCGCGGTATCCCGCGCCTTCGAATCCACGATGGAGATCTCCTTCGAGGTCAAGGGCGGTCTGCTGTTCCGGCAGATGCACCACTGGTCGGCGCTGGTGTTCATGGTCGCGATCTTCGTGCACATGTTCCGCGTGTTCTTCACCGGCGCGTTCCGCAAGCCCCGTGAGCTGAACTGGCTGGTGGGCTTCGCGCTGATGGTCCTTGGCATGGTGGCGGGCTTCTCCGGCTACTCCCTGCCCGATGACGTGCTCTCCGGTAACGGTCTGCGCGTGGTCGACGGGCTCATGAAGTCCATCCCGATCGTCGGCGCCTACCTCTCGATGCTGCTGTTCGGCGGCGAGTTCCCGGGCACCGACATCATCCCGCGCCTGTTCACGATCCATATCCTGCTGGTGCCCGCGATGATCCTGGGCCTGATCGGCATCCACATGGTGCTGCTCGTGCTGCACAAGCACACCCAGTACCCCGGCCCGGGCCGCACGCAGCGCAACGTCGTCGGCTTCCCGGTGTTCCCGGTGTACGCCGCGAAGGCCGGTGGTTTCTTCTTCCTGGTGTTCGGTGTGATCACCCTGATCTCCGCCACCACGTCGATCAACGCCATGTGGATCTACGGCCCCTACGATCCCTCTCCCGTCTCGGCGGGCTCGCAGCCGGACTGGTACATGCTGTGGACCGATGGTGGCCTGCGTCTCATCCCGGGCTGGGAGTTCACGATCTTCGGCTATCCGATCTCGCTGAACATGCTGATCCCGATGGCCGTGTATGGCGCACTGCTCGGGTTCCTGGCGCTATACCCCTTCATCGAGGCGTGGGTGACCGGTGATGACCGTGAGCACCACCTGAACGATCTGCCGTACAACGCGCCGGTCCGCACCGGACTCGGCGTCGCCTGGATCATGATCTACCTGATCCTCGCGCTCGCAGCGACCAACGACCTCATCGCTATCGCGCTGGATCTGTCGATCAACGACCTCACGTGGGCGTTCCGCATCGGAATCTTCGTGGTGCCGCCGCTGGCGTTCTTCATCACTAAGCGGCTGTGCCTGTCCATCCAGCGGCATAAGCGCGAACAGGCCCTGCACGGCCTGGAGTCCTCGCGGGTTGTGCGCACCGAGACCGGTGACATGATCGAGATCCACACTCCGCTGTCCGAGTACGACCGCTGGGTTCTGGTGCAGCATGACGACTACCGTCCGCTGAAGGCCGGTAAGGGCGTCTCCTCCCTGCGGGCCAAGGCCACGAGCTTCTTCTTCAAGGACCGCATCGAGCCGGTCACCCCCGCGGAGCTGCGCGAGGCTCTTGAGCATGCCGGTCATGAGAAGCACATGATCGATCAGCTCACCGGCGGTGACTACCGCACGCCGATGGAGAAGGCGAGCCACTGAGCGGCTCTGAGCCCCAGCAGACGAGCGCGGGCCCCGAGGGATCATTCCTCGGGGCCCGCGCTCTTGATGTAACGCAGCAGCGGCTGGCAGGGCTGCCAGTGGCGCTCCTCCCCCGCGTGCATCGGGGTGTTGGCGTCAGCGCTGGAGCCTTTTCGAGCTCGGGCCGATGCGGGTGGTCGTGAAAACGGTCGAGAGGTCCTCGAAGGTATCCGAGTCGTCGGGCACAGAGACCATCGGCCCCAGAGTCCCTTACGCTCTCGGTCTCCTCGGCGGCTCTTCCGGTGCGGCTCGTCGAAGAGCCCGCGATCGCGGACGTTCTATGGCGCATCATGGGCAACGCCTTCGACGCCCACACCGTCTTGATCCGGACCGAGATCAACATCCATGCCCCATCCCGTGTGGGGCCTTTCACTGCCCGCCTCACCACCAGCTGGTGGACACCTGCCCTAGCTGCCCGCACCCAGTTCTGCTCTCATTGAGCCAGATGACCCAGGAACGATGCAGCAGTCAGGACGGAGCAGCGCCGCATTGAGCTGGACGAAGGGACTGAACCAGAGTGCGTTGCATCATCCTCCCGGATGTTCTTCAGAGTTCGGCGACCTGGAAGACAATCCGGTCGCGTGCATCTCCCGATTCGAGCCCGGTCTCATAAAGCACGCCAACGTTGTCGCAATCGAGCATCACGAGGTCCGAGTAGCCTGAGCGGTTGCGGGTGAGGTCGGCGTGGTGGGTCCAACTGGCACCGGCGTCCTCCGAGACAAACAGGCCCAGGTCTTTACGCAGGGTGCCGTGCTGTGGCGCCGCGTAAACGAGCCGGTCACCGGCCGGTCCGCACGCTTGAGAAGCGTTGACGATCGAGCCCTGCACTTCGGGAGTCGTGATCAGGTCGCTCTGGTACTCGAAAGTCTTGGTCTCAAAGCTTTCACCGCCGTCACGGCTGATCGCGACAGCGCGCGAGAACTCGCGGGTCTCATCACTCTTCGGCCCTTTGCGGCTACGGCCGATCGCGTACAGCGATCCGTCGGCGGTCTCCTCGACAGCAACCTCGGAGAAGTGGTCGGCGTCCTCGGGCATCGGCGCGGTCGCGCCGAGAGTCCAGGTGACCCCGCCATCGTCGCTGTAGGCGAGCCCGCCTTCGGAGACACCACTCTTAGGACCGAGAAAGTTCACCCCAGCGACCAGACGGCCGACATGCGGACCGCGCGTCAGTTCGATGCCGTGCTGGGGACCGGTGGCGTACCAACCCTCGTCGGGGAAGTTGGGCTTGAGCTGGTCGGTGAGGTCGACAGCCTCGGACCAGGTGCGTCCGCTGTCGTCACTGTACTGGACGAAGGGCCGTCGCTCGGCGCGGGAGCCCTCGACGTTCCAGGTACTTAGCAGCACAATGCGGCCAGCATGGGGGCCGTGCTTGATGACGATGGGCACGGGGTTGCCGCGTGTGGCGCCCTCGTCTCGGCCCCAGGGGTCACCGGCGAGGACTGTCTCCATCTCGCCCCAGGTGCGGCCGCCGTCGGTGCTGCGGCGCAGGACCAGGTCGATCGAGCCGTCGTCATGGCAGAATCTGTCCTCGAAGGCACGCCTGGCCTCGGCGAAGGCGAGGAGGCTCCCATCGGGAGCGGTGACGATGGCGGGGATGCGGTAGCACTCGAAACCGTGGGTGCCCTTGTCGAAGACTGTCACGCCGTCGGTCTCGGTGGGCCATTCGGGATCGCCTGCCGCGGCAGGGGTGCCACCGAGCAGTGGCGCGGTCATCGCGAGGAGCGCGCCAGTAGTAAAGAAGGTCGTGGTGCGCATCGGTCATCCTTTCACGGCGCCCGTGAGGACGCCCTTGGCGAAGTGGCGTTGCAGGAACGGGTACACGATGAGGATCGGAACCATGGAGACGACGAGGATTGCCATCTGCAGCGAGGACTGCGGCGGCATCTGCTCGAGGCCGATGTCGGCCTGGCTCATCGCAGCGTCGTTGACGACGTAAGTGCGCAGTACCAGCTGCATCGGCCACTTGGCGGCGTCGTCGATGTACAGCAGGGCGCTGAAGAACGAGTTCCAGTAGCCGACGGCGTAGAAGAGACCGATGACGGCGAGCACCGCCTTGGACAGCGGCATCACGATCCGGGAGAAGATCGTCCACTCAGAGGCGCCGTCGATTGTGGCGGACTCCGTGAGCTCCTCGGGGATTCCCTGGAAGAAGGAGCGCAACACGATCACGTTGAAGCCGCTGACCATGGTGGGGAGGATCAGCGCCCACAGGCTGTTCAGCAGACCGGTCTGTTTCACTACCAGGTAGACCGGGATGATGCCCGGAGAGAACAGCATCCCGATCAACACCACCATCAGCACGGGCCGGGCGAGCACGAAGTGACTGCGGCTGATCGCGTAGGCGAGTAGGCAAGAGACCAGCAGGCTCAGTCCTGTGCCGACTACGGTCACGAAGACACTCACGCCGAGCGCGCGGGTGACCACTCCCCCGCTGAAGATTGCTTTGTAGGCGGTGAGGTCGATGCCACGCGGAAGCAGCACGAGCCCGCCGGCCGCACTGATCTGCTCGCGGGGTGCGACCGAGGTGGCGAACACGGCGAGGAAAGGGATCAGTACCGCGAGGCACATCACCGTGAACACGATCGCCTTGATGAGGCGCTCGGGTGCCGAGGGCGGGGCCTGTCCGTTTAGGAGAGCAGGCATGTCATGACTCCTTGGTTGCGTAGACGCCAGCCTCGCCGAAGGCGTGGGCGAGCTTGTTAGCCCCGAGCACGAGCGCAACCCCGACCACGCTCTTGACCAGGCCCACCGCGGTTGCCATCCCCCAGTGGCCGCCGATCACGCCCCGGTTGTATACGAAGGTGTCGAGCACTTCGGAGCGGTCCAGCCCCACCGCCGCCTGCTGCAGGAGGATTTGCTCGAAACCAACTGTGAGCGAAGTGCCCAGCTGCAGGATGAACAGCAGGATCACGACGCCTTTGAGACCCGGAAGGGTCACGTGGAGCATCTGGCGCCAACGGCCCGCACCATCCACGGCCGCGGCCTCGTACAACTCGGCGTTGATGGTGGCCAGCGCCGCGAGAAAGATGATCGTCGCCCACCCGGTGTCCTTCCAGATCACCTGGCCCAGCAGCAGATAGCGAAACAGCTCCCCGTTGCCGATAATGCTCACCGCACCGAGGTCGTGTGCGCGCAGAAAGGTGTTCAAAAGCCCGGAGCCGCCCAGCAGCTGCTGGAACAGTGCCACGACAACGACCCAGGACAGGAAGTGCGGCAGGTACAAGATCGACTGGATGACCCGCTTGATCTTCTCGTTGAGCAGGGAGTTCAGCAGAAGCGCAAGGATGATCGGGGCAGGGAATACAAGTACAGCCTGCAGCGCGGTGAGGATCAGTGTGTTGGTCAGGGCGTTGAGGAAGGCGGGATCACCGGTATAGATGACCTCGAAGTTCTTCAGTCCCACCCAGTCGCTGCCCCAGACACCGCGGTAGGGGCGGTAGTCCTTAAAGGCGATGATATTTCCAAGCAGTGGGTAATAGTGGTAGACGAGCAGCACCAGAAAGCCGGGCAGGGCGAACATGACCAGCAGGCGGTCGCGCCACAGCTTCTGCCAGAAACCGGGGCGGCGCCGCTCCGAGGGAGATTGCCCCGCCGCGCCGCCGACTGAGCTCTCCGCCTCGCGGGCGGCGCCCTGGGCCTGGGGGACGGTCACACTCATGGGTTCACTCGATCCCGGAGGCCTCATACGCCTCTGCGAGCTCCTCGGCAGCCTTGGCGCCGCCCGCGTCCCGCCAGGTCTTCACGACCTCGGGCAACTCGGAGATGGGGCGCTTGCCCTGCGCCATCTGACTCATCGCATCCCAGACGGGGCTGGTGAGGTCTCCGCCTTTCTGGTCGAGGGTTTCGGAGTACAGGCCGTAGGCGGCGTTCTGCGAAAGATTCTGGGACATCCTCTCCTGCACCGCATACTGCCGCTCGGGAACCCTAGGATCGCCCGGGAAGTAGTACGCCATCGGGGAGTCGCAGATGTACTGCAGACCAATCCCGGTCTCGAGCACACCGCGATCTGTGGGGATGGGATCGGTGCCGTCGAGCTTGTACTGCTCCCCCTCGGTGCCGTACTTCTTTTCGAGGTACTCGGCGGTGCCGAAGGGCGCTGCGAACCAGTTTGCGACCGCTAGCAATGTCTCGACTGAGTGCTCCGATGCCGCGTTGAAACCGGTGATGTTGTTCAGCGCTCCGCCCAACCAGGTGAATGGTTCGGCACCCTGGTAAGAGGGCGCAATAATCCCGCCGACAGAGAAGTCTTCGACCGAAGCGGAGGCCGACTCGTACTGAGTCCAGGCTACAAAGGAGTCGAAGTCAATCGCAGCGTTCCCACCGGTGAACCACTCCTTCTTGGTGCTCGAGTTCGCGGTGTAAGCGTCAGGGTTGACGACCCCTGCCTCCCACAGCTGTAACTGAGCCTCGAGGCTCGCAGCCATATTCTCGTGCTCAATGAAATGGGTGAACGTGCCATCCGCGGCTCGCTGCCACTCATTGGGCACGCCCGCAGCCATGTTCGCGAGATTGCTGGGCATGGTGGTCAGCGCCCAGCGCCCGCGCTTCGCGTCAGTGAGCTCAGCGCACAGATCCACGAGCTCCTCCCATGTCTCCGGTTGGACATCGGGGTCAATGCCCGCCTTTTCGAACAGGTCGCGGCGGGTCAGTAGGGAGAAGTTGCGAGAGAACAGCCGCGGGACGGGCACACCGTAGATCGCGCCGTTCGCGACACAACCCTTCCAATACTCCGGCCCGAGGTTGGCGAGATAGGGGTACTTCGAAATTGCGTCCCCGGCGACATGCTCGGTGATGTCCATGCAGGTGGCTTCGAGCAGACCGGGCAGGTCCGAGATATTGGTGGGGATGTTGATGAGGTCGGGGAGATCGCCGCTGGCGATCTTGGTCTGGAACTTCGTTTGGTAGTCGGCGTTGGGCGCCATCTCGATGTGCAGTTCGGAGCCGATCTTCTCCTCGATGGCCGTCCAGAACGGGTTCGATTCCCGTTGGGGCGGGATCGCACCGGGAATGTTGGTGATGAAGCTGATCGGAGTGCCGTCTCCTGGCGGCTCATTGACACCAACTACGGGGTCGGCCGGATACTCCTTGAAGCCGTCCAGCAGCACGTCGTCCCCGGCCCAATCAGGGGTGACTCCCTCATATTTGGTGTAGGTGGGCAGCTCTACGCCCGAGTTGGCCTGCTGAACATCCTTCGGGCTACTGCTCGAGTCGCACGCGCTTATTGAGCCGCTCGCGGTTATTGCGGCCAATCCACCTACCAACGCTGCACGTCGCGTCATCCGGACCATGTCGAGACCCTCCCTCGTGAGCCGTTCCGACCTCCTCGACGGAACGATGGCCGCCACTATGCCAGAGGACATCCCACCTCGCAACCCCTCACGCCAGGATGGAGGCCAGCGCGGACGATGTGGCGTTACCGCGGCATCAACCTGCATGAATAGCGATTTACACCCGGCCTTTGGGGAGGTCGACGGCGGTCGCGCATCCGCAGCCCGCCCTCTCTTGCCCCACGATTCGGGCTTTGAGATAGTACGTCCCATGTCCTCAGCACGGCTGTCGCCCAAGTCCACTAAGACCCCGCCCCTGCTTGCTTCTACGAGAAAGACAGTGCTGGACGCTGCGCGGCTCGGCATTACAGCGGTGCGGATCCCTGCACTCCTGCTCTGCCGGGACGGTCGACTCGTCGTTTTCGCGGAGGCGCGCCACGAGAACGCCGGGGATACGGGGCAGATCGACGTCATCGCCACGGTCTCCGACGACGAAGGCGAGTCTTTCGGTGTGCCCCTGACGGTCGCGCACGGAGCGGGCGGCACACGAGGCAACCCTGTCCCGATCGAGGCAGCTGACGGAGATATCGTGCTCCTGACCACTTCGAACGCCGCTACTGCCACCGAACGCGACATCCTCGCCGGCGCAGTGGATACCACCCAGAGCCGCCGCGTTCATCTCACGCGTCTCTCCCGCGACCTCGAGGTGCGTGAGGACAGAGAGATCACCACAGAGGCGAAGCGGAAGGACTGGGGCTGGTATGCGACCGGGCCCGGGCACGGGATCCGGCTCCCCTCCGGGAGGCTCGTCGCAGCCGCAAACCACTCTGTCCTTGGCAGTTCCGCCACCTCTCCCTACGGCGCACATGGCCTGCTGAGCGACGACGACGGACGCACGTGGCGGATCGGCTGGGTCACTGGCGGCATAAATGGCGCCTCTGGCCCGAATGAGTCCGCGCTGTGCATCGATCCCGCCGCCCCCTCTGAGTCACTCGTGACGATGCGCAACGAGCACCGCTCCGAGGCGTGCACACGATTGCTCGCCCGGACTAGAGATGGCGGCGAGACGCTGGGGGCTACCCATATCCTGACCGGCTTTGCGGGGCCGCGCCTCCAAGTCGGACTGGATGCCCTCCCTGGTGGTCCTGCCCTGCTCTGCGCGCCGCTGCGGATGGAGTCGCGTCGCGATCTGGCGCTACACGCTTTGCTCGGCCCCAACCCGGCTAGTTCAGGAAGCTCGAAGGTTAGGTCTTCGGCAGCAGGCACGTCGGCCTCCGCCTCTTCAGGCACCATGTGCCGACCCGTCGGCCTCCTGATGGAGGGGCCAGCCGGCTACTCGGACATCGCCGTCGGGCCGGAAGCGGTGCATGTACTTGTCGAGACCGGGGACAAAACGACGCACGAGCGCCTGGACCTGATCACCATCGACCTCCCGACCGCGCTCCGAGCGGTCGGCCATCCCAAGGAGCAGCACCCATGACCACCATCGCCGCCGCTCAAACCCGGCCCGGAACCGGGGTCGTAATCCCGCTGTGCACACCGCTGACCCCCGGCGGCGAGATCGACTCCCCCTCGCTGCGACGTCACCTCGACCACCTGATCAACAATGGGGTCGACGGTGTGTTCGCGCTCGGGACCAGCGGAGAGTTCGGCTTCCTCACGGACCGACAGCGGGTGGCTGTCGTGCGCACGACGGTCGACCACGTCGCGGGTCGAGTCCCTGTGCTCGTCGGCGTCTCCGACACCGCCTCGGAGCGCGCGGCCGCGCAGGTTCGGCTGCTCATGGGCTTCGGGGCTGACGGTGCGGTCGCCACCGCCCCCTTCTTCGCTGCGACGGGGCCAGCGGAGATCGCCGCGCATTTCCGACGTATCAAGCAGGAGCTCGGGGAACTACCGCTGTTCGGATACGAAAACCCACCGCGGGTGAACGGGGTGTCGATCCCCGTCACAACGGTCCTGGACCTCGCAGAGGACGGTACCTTAGCCGGGTACAAGGACTCCTCCGGGGATCTTGACTACCTGGCCGCGCTTCTTACCGGACGACGCGAGCGAGGCCTGGACGCTTTCCGAGTACTCTCCGGCTCTGAAACCCTAGCCGCAGAGTCGCTGCGCGCCGGAGCCGACGGGCTGGTGCCCGGGCTCGGGAACGTGGATCCTGCCGGCTACGTGCGGATCTATTCAACAGCCGGGGTCAATGACGCGGTTTGCGATGCGGAGCAACAGAGACTGCGGGAGCTGTTCGCGATCGTCGCGATTCCAACACATACGCAGATGGGCGACTCCTCCCGGGCACTCGGCGCCTTCAAGGCGGCGATGAAACTCCTCGACTTGATCGACGAAGACCGCTGCGCTCCACCGTCGGTGCTCTACGACGACACGGACCGGGCACGCGTCGCGGCGCTGCTGCGCGCCCACGGTCCCTCCCCACGAGGAGCACTCTCGGGCACCGATCGCATGGTCGCGTCATGAACACCGAGCCCTCGAGCACTGCCCCTGCCAGAGAGACGTCCAATCAGGAGCGCCTGCGCGAATCCATAAAACAACTGATCCTGGAGTGGGGCCTGCAGCCCGGAGACCTGTTGCCCACTGAGAGCAAGTTGGTGAGTCTGCTGGGCGCCTCACGCAATGCAGTGCGTGAGGCTATCAAGGCGTTGCAGGCGCTCGGCTATGTGGATGTCCGCCATGGCCACGGCACCTTTGTCGGCGCTCTCCCCCTCGCTCCGCTGCAAGACTTCCTCTCCTTTCGGTTGCGAAAGTCCGCAACCGAGGATCTCCGCGAGGTGCGGAATCTGCTGCAGCTGCGCGAGGCGCTCGAGGTAGGGCTCGCCAGTGACGTGGTGCAGCGCCATGCCGTGACCGGTACTGAGCAACTGCGCGCGATCACCAGCGAAATGCGCCGCCGAGCCGACGCCGGCGAGTATTTCCCTGAGGAAGATCTCGCCTTCCACGAGACCCTCTACGCCCCCCTCGACAATGGCCTGGTCACCGAGCTACAAGAGATCTTCTGGGCTGCGTTCCACCAAATAGACCCGGTCCTTCCAGGTCCCCAGTTCACTCCGCATGAAGCCTGGGGCTGGCACCAACGGATCCTGGAGGCGATCGAGCGCGGTGACGTAGATCTGTACCGGGTCCGTATGCGGGACCACTTCGACGGGATCAGGGTGCGGTTAAGCCGCGCAGAGCCGCCGGGCGAGGCCACTGCGGACAGTAACGGCGTCACTGGGGCAACGGACGGTGAGGAGAAGGGCGGTACCTGAACGACGTCCGACGGGAGGAGGAGCGCGAGCCGTCATCCGGCGGATGGTCATTCAGCCCGGTGCGTCCTACAGGCAGCTGACGGTGCCGTGGTCCATGACCTCACCGATCCTGGCGGCATCAGAGATGATCGCGCTGCCCGCGAACCCTTAATCATGCAGGTTGAGTCCGAGCTTCCAGTACGCCGAAGCCTCGCTCCCCTACCCCAAGACCGACGCGCACCACCAGCTACGCCCTCATCTGTGTAGAGCCAGTAATCCCCGACAACGTCCAAGGCTGCGTCTCCGCGACAAGAGATGTGGCCGCACCGTTGCATCGGCGTCACATAAGGATCTGGGAGCTGCGCGTGGAGCGGCTCGGGGTGCGCCCGGCGGCGACCTCCACCAGGTATCGGGCGCCGATCGGGCTCAGGCGACGCTCGGCCCGACGCAGGGCGCGGACGGAGCGCAGCGGCTTGCGCCGGGGATCGAGCTCCGCCGCGGCAAGGACTTCTCGCGCCCAGGTGCCCGCACCCTCACGGCCGCCGCGATCGGCGAACAGTCGGCTGATCTCCCGCTCGGCGAGCCCCACCGGCGTGATACCTGCGTCGATCATGTCCAGCCCCTCCTTCATGGTGCTTCCGCATTCCTTGCGTCCCAGCGTCGCTCTGATCCGTCTGCCGGACGGCACTCACTGCGTGTCAGCGGCTATCTATACTCCGCGAGCCGGATGGCACCGCGCGCTGATGGTGCTCACGGTAGCAGTACAGATGCAGCAGGCCCTGCCCCCGGTGTGGGAGCAGGGCCTGTGATGGACTGCGTGGAGGATCAGTGGGCGTGCTGTCCCACTGAGAACTCGAGGACCCACTGCAGGAGTCCGTACACGGTGAAGATGATGCCGAAGGCGAAGATCCACCAGCCGGCGGCCACGCCCAGGAAGCACAGTGCCGCCCCGGAAGAGAGCCACAGCGGCGCCCAGCTGTAGGGCGAGAAGGAGCCCTGCACGCCGGCGTCGTGATGGACCTCGCCGTCGAGGTCCTCGCTCGCACCCAGTTCGTTCTTGCGGATGGTGATGTTCATGGCCATACCGACCATGACGAACATTGCCGAGAGGGCGAGGAAGGCCGGGAAGCCGACGGGCTCGACACCGTGCGGCTCAAACATGCCGGTCAGGAACCCGTAGGCGATCGCAACGATCAGAAAGAAGGCCGCCAGGATCCAGAAAACCTTAGCAATTGCTCTCATGTCAGTTCGTCCTCGGGTTCAGAGCGGGTTCCTCTTCGAGCATGTGGTCCTGCAGTGCGACCTCGGGATGGTGGAGGTCGAAGGCGGGACGCTCGGAGCGCACGCGCGGGAGGGAGTGGAAGTTGTGGCGCGGGGGCGGGCAGGAGGTGGCCCATTCCAGGGAGGCCCCGTAGCCCCACGGGTCATCGACCGTGACCTTCTCACCCTTTACGTGGGTCAGGACCACGTTCAGCAGGAACGGCAGGGTGGACCCCGCCATGATGAAGGCGCCCACGGTGGAGATCTGGTTCATCCAGTCGAAGCCGTCCTCCGCCAGGTAGTTCACGTAGCGGCGCGGGGCGCCGGCCACACCGAGCCAGTGCTGGATGAGGAACGTCAGGTGGAAGCCGATGACCAGCAGCCAGAAGTGGATCTTGCCGAGGCCTTCATGGAGCTTGTAGCCGAACATCTTGGGCCACCAGAAGTAGAAGCCCGCGAACATCTCGAACACCACGGTGCCGGCCATCACGTAGTGGAAGTGGGCGACGACGAAGTAGGTGTCGGAGATGTGGAAGTCCAGCACCGGCGAGGACAGGATCACGCCCGTCAGACCGCCGAAGATGAACGTGGTGAGGAACCCGAGGGTGAACAGCATCGGCGTCTCGAAGGTCAGCGAGCCGCGCCACATGGTGCCGATCCAGTTGAAGAACTTCACGCCCGTGGGCACGGCGATGAGCATCGTCATGAAGGCGAAGAAGTCCAGCATCACGGCGCCGGTGGTGTACATGTGGTGCGCCCACACGGTCACCGACAGCGCGGCGATCGAGATGGTCGCGCCCACCAGCGTCTTGTACCCGAAGATCGGCTTGCGGGAGAAGGCCGGGACGATCTCGGAGGCGATGCCGAAGAACGGCAGCGCCAGCACGTACACCTCGGGGTGGCCGAAGAACCAGAACAGGTGCTGCCACAGCACGGGGCCGCCGTTGGCGGGATCGAAGATCAGCGCGTCGAAGCGGCGATCCGCGCCCAGGGCCAGCAGCGCGGAAGCCAGCGGCGGGAACGCCATCAGCACCAGCACACCGGTGATGAGGATGTTCCAGGTGAAGATCGGCATCCGGAACATCGTCATGCCCGGCATGCGCATGCACAGGATCGTGGTGATGAAGTTGACCGAGCCGAGGATCGTACCGAAGCCCTGCAGCGCCAGGCCGAAGACCCACAGGTCACCACCGAGTCCCGGGGAGAACGTGGTGTCCGAGAGCGGGGCATAGGCGAACCAGCCGAACGACGCTGCGCCCTGCGGGGTCAGGAAGCCGGAGACGGCGATCAGCGAGCCCCAGCCGGTGATCCAGAACGCGAACATGTTCAGACGCGGGAAGGCCATGTCCACGGCGCCGATCTGCAGCGGCACCAGGTAGTTCGCGAAGCCGTTGAACAGCGGCGTGCCGAACATCAGCAGCATGATCGTGCCGTGCATCGTGAACAGCTGGTTGTACTGGTCCTTGGAGACCACGACCTGCAGGCCGGGCTCCCACAGCTCGGAGCGGATGCCGAGCGCGAGCAGGCCGCCAAAGGCGAAGAACGCGAACGCCATCCCCATGTACATCATGCCGATCAGCTTGTGATCGGTGGTGGTCAGCAGCTTGAAGACCTGCGAGCCCAGGCTATGGCTGCGGTGGTCCTGGAACCGGGCGGGCGCGGCGGTCCGCGTGGTCGGAGCGGAGACGTCAGTGCTCACGGGTCACTCCCCTTCGTTCGCGGCGGGCTCGGTGTAGCGCGGGCCGACCTCGTCGTGCTTCTCGCGCATCTCCCACTCCCGCTCGTTGCGGCTCAGGTCCACACCCAGCTGTCCCTCGTTGCCGCGCTCACGCAGCTCCTGGATGTGCTGGTCGTACTCCTCCTGGCTGACCACCTTGACGATGAACAGCATGTCCGAGTGGTACTCGCCGCACAGCTCGGCGCACTTGCCTTCGTACTCACCGATGCGGGTGGGGGTGACCTGGAAGGACGTGGTGTGGCCGGGGAACATGTCCTTCTTGTAGAGGAAGTCCACGACCCAGAAGGAGTGGATGACGTCGCGGGAGTCCAGGCGGAACTCGACGGTCTGGTCCACCGGCAGGTAGATCACCGGCAGCGACTCAGCCGCACCGGGCTCGCCGGTGCGGAAGGACTGCACACCGGCGTCCTCGTGGACGTCCTCATCCACGTAGTTGATGTCCCAGCTCCACTGCTTGCCGACCACATTGACCGTGACATCGGGTTCGGCCACGTGCATCTCGATCTCACGGGCGTCCCGCTGGGTGAAGTAGAAGAAGGTGAGCACCATCACCACGGGCACGAGCGTGAACATCAGCTCGAGGGGCACGTGGTAGCGCAGCTGGATCGGGAAACCGGTGTCGTTCTTGTGGCGCCGGTAGGCGATCGCGCACCAGATCGTCAGACCCCACACGATGAGGCCGACGACCACGAGGATCACCCATGAACCGACCCACAGGTTGGTGATGCGCTCGGTGTGGTTGGTGACCTCCTGACCATCGGTCTGGTGGGGCATGAATCCGCGCTGCTGCGGCAGGGTGCAGCCGGCTAGGACCATGACCGCCAGGGCGAGGCCGGCGGCGGCGAGGCGACGACCATGCCGCACTCGCTGGGGGACCTGGGGGATCACAGGGATGACCTTCCGCTCGTCGTCTCCGTCCGCGGTTCCGGGCCCCGCTGGGAGGTGGCCCGGCTCCGCACGACGGAGCTGGTGCTGTCAGGGCGCTCAGCGCCCGTGTGCCGTCGGCATCCGGGAGCGGATGCGATGGCAGGCCGACGGCCCGCCGGATGACGGCACCCTGTCATCATACGGTCTTCGCGATGGTCCTGGTCCACCTGGACGCGCCGCAAGATGGCTCGCAGGCAGGTCCGTGACCGCTCCGTGATCTGATCGTCACGGGCGTCACATCGGCATCGGGCCCCACCGGGGACCGTGCTGGTCTCCGATGGGGCCCGATGGGTCAGCAGTGCGCAGCGCGACCGCCCGCGGCCTGGCGGCCTGCTGGCCGCGGCGCTGAATCAGCTGAAGGAGTCGCCGCAGGCGCAGGAGCTGCCCGCGTTGGGGTTGTCGATCGTGAAGCCCTGCTTCTCGATGGTGTCGGCGAAGTCGATCACCGCACCGCTGAGGTACGGATCGCTCATCTTGTCCACGATCACCTCGACGCCGTCGAACTCCGCGATGAGGTCATCGTCCATCAGGCGCTCGTCGAAGTAGAGCTGGTAGATCAGACCGGAGCAGCCCCCGGGCTGCACGGCGATGCGCAGCCGCAGGTCATCACGGCCCTCCTGCTCCAGCAGGCTCGTGACCTTCTGGGCGGCGACGGAAGTCAGGGTGACGCCGTGCGCCTTCGTGGGCCGCTCGGTGGTGGGAGTGGTCATGCTGTCCTCCTGAAAGCTCGAGTCGGACCAGGATACGCCCCGACCCCGCACATCGGCTGGGTGGAGGCACGTCTCACCTCGGTGCTCCGGGGCGTGGCGCCCGGCCCCGGCAGGCTCAGAACGCTCGCCGGAACACCGCCAGCAGCATCACTGCGAGGAACGCGAGCGCCGTCCCCGCCACCAGGGCGAGCATGCCCTCGCGGTCGCCGCCGCGCAGCACAACAGCCACGGCCAGCGCGATCACGGCAGCGACGACCAGCAGACCCCACAGCAGCAGGAAGTAGCCGGTGAAGAACCCGATGGTGAGCCCCAGCATGAGCAGCGGCACCACGAGCGGTGACACCGTCGGGCTCTGGTGCTCCTCATTCCGGGCGGACGGCTCGGGAGGCTGAGGGCGGTTCATCGCTGCGCACCCAGGGTTTCGGCACCGCGCAGCAGCAGGGCCTCACCCAGGCACACCTTCGCGAAATCGCCCAGGTGCAGGGACTCATCGATGCCATGGGCCCGGGACTGCGGGTCCTCCACCCCGGTGACGAGCACCTCGGCCTGCGGGAACACCTCGAGCAGATCGGCGATGAAGGGAATCGAGCCACCGAGCCCCGTATCCACGGTCTGCGTGCCCCAGGCGGCGGTGAAGGCGCTGCGGGCCAGGTCCGTGGCCGGGGAATGGGCCGGAGCGCTGAAGGGCTTGCCCTCCTCGCCGCGCTCCACGGTGACCTTCGCGGTGGCCGGGGCATGCTGCTCAATGTGCGCGACCAGGGCATCCATCGCTGCGCTCGGGTCCTGGCCGGCGGGGATGCGCAGTGACACCTTGGCCCGCGCCACCGGCACAAGGGTGTTGGAGGCCTCACGTACAGCAGGAGCGTCGATGCCGATCACCGACAGCGCCGGGCGGGTCCACAGCCGAGCCGTGAGCGGCCCGGAGCCGGACAGCTCAAGCCCCGCGGGCACCCCGGCGTCGGAGCGCCAGGTGCTCTCCTCGAGGTCGACAGCCGGGTCCTCGGCCCGCACCAGGCCCTCCACGGCGACCTCACCATGCTCGTCGTGCAGGGTGGCCAGCAGACGGGAGAGCTGCGTGAGTGAATCAAGCACCGGTCCGCCGAACAGACCGGAGTGCACGGCGTGCTCGAGGGCGCGCACCTCGACGACGCAGTCCACAACACCGCGCAGCGAGGTGGTCAGCGCCGGCACCCCAACCTCCCAGTTCGCGGAGTCCGCGACGATGATGAGGTCCGCAGCCAGGGCCTCACGGTGGGTCTCGATGAAGGAGCGGAAGGTCGGCGACCCGCACTCCTCCTCCCCCTCGACGAACACGGTCACGCCGATGCCCTGCTCGGCGAGCTCCTCGCCGACCAGCCGCAGGGCGGTCACATGCGCCATCACCCCGGCCTTGTCATCGGCAGCGCCGCGACCGTACAGGCGGCCATCGCGCTGGCTGGGCTCGAACGGTGCGGTGGTCCACTGGGACTCATCACCGGTGGGCTGGACGTCATGGTGGGCGTACAGCATGACGGTGGGCTTCCCCGCGGCAGCAGGCCGACGGGCGATCACGGCAGGACTGCCGCCATCGACCGCTTCGATGCGCACCTCGGGCAGGCCGGTGCCGCGCAGCAGCTCGGCCACCGCCTCGGCACTGCGGGTCACGGGCTCGCGGTCGTAGCCCTCGAAGGCGATGGAGGGGATGCGCACCAGGTCCTCGAGGTCGCCGATCGCGGCAGGCAGCAGCTCATCGAGGCGCTCGCGCAGCGCGGCGACCTGGGCGGCATCGGGTTCGAGGGCGGGGGTGTGATCAGTGGTGGTCATGTGCTCACGGTACCGCCGTCGTGGGCGAGGGCACGTGCGCCATCCCCAGGCCAGCACTGCCTTCTCGCCTAGAATGTCCTGGTGATCTTCCGTAAGCAGCAGACTCCCCAGCCCGCCCCGGTGGAGGCGAAGCCTGCCCGCCCCGGCAACAAGGGCCGCCCCACCCGCACCCGCAAGGAGGCCGAGGCGGCCCGCCGCCGACCCCTCGTGGTGGACAACCGCAAGGAGGCCCGCAAGCGGGACCGGGAGCGCCGCGCAGCGGCCAACCGAGAGGCACAGCAGGCACTGCTCACCGGGGATGAGCGGAAGATGCCGCTGCAGCATCGCGGCCCCGAGCGCCGCCTGGTGCGCGACCTGGTGGATTCACGGCGCAATATCGCCGAGTACTTCCTGCCGTTCGCGCTCGTGGTGATGCTCGTGGTGCTGATCGTCCCACTGCTGCGTCCGCAGCTGCTGAACGTCATGAGCACCGTGGTCGTGGTGGTGCTGTGGGGCGGCATGCTGCTGTGCGTGGTGGACGGCTTCCTGCTGCGCAGGGTGCTGCGGCTGGCGCTGATCGAGCGCTACGGTGAAGTGGAGCGGGGCCTGGTGGGCTACGGCATCATGCGGCAGATCCAGATCCGCCGTTTCCGGCTGCCGCGCCCCGTGATCGCGCATGGCCAGGAGCCGCGCTGAGCACGGAGGCGGTCTGACCCGGCACGCACGAATGCAGCACTGACGAACACGGCGCTCACCAGCTGAGTGACACAGCGGCCGACGCGGAGGAATCCGCGTCGGCCGCTGTGCTGCGTCGCATGCTCGCTGCTGGGTGTCGCGAGCTCGTGCCCGGGTCAGGTCCGCTTCGGCGCAGCCTTCCCGTCGGCCTCCTGATCGGTGGCGGCACCGGCTGCGGAGTCCTGCGGTTTCTCGGCGCTGCGGGGCTTCGCATCCACCCCGGCCTCCTTGCGCTGCTGCGCGGTGATCGGCGCGGGGGCGGCGGTCAGCGGGTCGTAGCCGTTGCCGGTCTTGGGGAAGGCGATGACCTCGCGGATCGACTCCTCCCCCGCGAGCAGGGCAACGATGCGGTCCCAGCCGAAGGCAATGCCGCCGTGCGGCGGGGCGCCGAACTGGAAGGCATCCAGCAGGAATCCGAACTTCTCGCGCGCCTCCTGCTCGCCGATGCCCATCACGGAGAACACACGCTCCTGCACGGACTGCTGGTGGATACGGATCGAGCCGCCGCCGATCTCATTGCCGTTGCACACGATGTCGTAGGCATAGGCCAGAGCGCTGCCCGGATCGGTGTCGAAGGTGTCCATGAACTCGGGCTTCGGTGCGGTGAAGGCGTGGTGCACGGCGGTCCAGGCCCCGGAGCCGACGGCCACGTCCCCGGCCTCGATCGCTTCGTCCGCGGGTTCGAACAGCGGAGCGTCCACCACCCACACGAAGGCGAAGGCGTCGTGGTCCACCAGGCCCAGGCGCTCGGCGATCTCGGCGCGCGCCGCACCGAGCAGGGCGCGCGACGCCTTCGGGGCGCCAGCGGCGAAGAACACGCAGTCCCCGGGCTCGGCGCCGACCTTCTGGGCCAGGCCCTCGCGCTCGGACTCGGAGAGGTTCTTGGCGACCGGGCCGCCGAGGGTGCCGTCCTCCTGGACCAGCACGTAGGCGAGGCCCTTGGCGCCGCGCTGCTTGGCCCACTCCTGCCAGGCATCCAGCTGGCGACGCGGCTGGGAGGCACCGCCGCGCATCACCACGGCACCGACGTACGGCGCCTGGAACACGCGGAAGGGCGTGTCGGCGAAGTACTCGGTCATCTCCACGAGCTCGAGGTCGAAGCGCAGATCCGGCTTGTCGGAGCCGAAGCGTCGCATCGACTCGGCGTAGGTGATGCGCGGGAACGGGGTGGTGACCTCGTGGCCGGCGGCGGACCACACGGCGGTGAGGATCTGCTCGGCGAGCGCGATCACATCCTCCTGGTCCACGAAGCTCATCTCGATGTCGAGCTGGGTGAACTCGGGCTGGCGGTCGGCGCGGAAGTCCTCATCGCGGTAGCAGCGGGCCAGCTGGAAGTACTTCTCGATGCCGCCCACCATGAGCAGCTGCTTGAACAGCTGCGGGGACTGCGGCAGCGCGTACCAGGAACCGGGCGCCAGCCGCGCGGGCACCAGGAAGTCGCGGGCTCCCTCGGGGGTGGAGCGGGTCAGGGTGGGGGTCTCCACCTCGACGAAGCCCTGGTCCAGGAGGGTGTCGCGCGCGGCGCGGTTGACCTGGGAGCGCAGGCGCATGGCCGCGGCGGGACCCTGACGGCGCAGGTCCAGGTAGCGATAGCGCAGGCGCGCTTCCTCGCCCACCTCGGTGTGCTCATCCAGCTGGAAGGGCAGCGGGGCGGAGGTGTTCAGCACCTCGACCTCGCTCGCGGTCACCTCCACGTCACCGGTGGGCAGCAGCGGGGTCTCATTGCCCTCGGGGCGGCGCCCCACCTCACCGGTCACCTTCAGCACGTACTCGTTGCGCAGGTGCATCGCCTCGTCCTCGCGCACAACCACCTGGGCCACACCGCTGGCATCTGTCTCTCACACCCATCTGACGCTGCCGACGACACCCCGTCCCTGCATCTCGGGCGCC